>JAGVII010000537.1 GCA_020056155.1 Afipia sp. | reverse complement strand
GCCGGCCAGCGTCGGCATGTAGTGAAGATTGAGCGGCTTGAGGTCGGCGGCGGTCAGGACCGCAAGCACGCCCGGCAGCGCCTTGGCTTTCGAGGTGTCGATGCTCTTGATGCGGGCATGGGCGTGGGACGAGCGCACGAAATCGCCGAACAGCATGCCCGGCAGTTTCACGTCGTCGACATAGTTGCCCTTGCCCTGCGTGAAGCGGATGTCTTCCACGCGCTTGCGCTTGCAGCCCATGCCTTGAAGTTTTTCGGCACGCTCGGCGCTGGTCGGCTCGACGGGGGTCTGGATGTTCATTCTGCGGCCTCCTGGAAAGGCACGCCATTGATCTTGGCGGCCGCGTACTGGATTGCTTTGACGATGTTCTGATAACCGGTGCAGCGGCAGAGATTGCCCGCGATGCCGAAGCGGATTTCCTCTTCCGTCGGATTGGGGTTTTCCTGCAGCAGGCGATGCGAGCGCATGATCATGCCCGGCGTGCAGAAGCCGCACTGCAGGCCATGCATCATGCGGAAGCCTTCCTGCAGCGCGCTCAGCGTGCCGTCGGCGGCCGCCATGCCTTCAACGGTGGTGATCGACGCGCCGTTGGCCTGAATGGCGAACGTCGTGCAGCTTTTCACCGACATGCCGTCGAGATCGACGGTGCATGCGCCGCAATGGCTGGTGTCGCAGCCGATGTGAGCGCCGGTGAGATTCTGTTGTTCGCGGATGAAGTGGATCAGCAGCGTGCGCGGCTCGACCAGCGCTTCCACCGGCTGTCCGTTGATCGTCAGCTCGATATGGGCTTTCGCCATGTTGGGTTTCTCCCTGAATTTCTAGTTCTTGGCGCGGGACTTCGCCCGCTCGGCAGCGCGGCGCAGCATCACGCCTGCCATCTTGGTGCGGTATTCTGCGGGACCACGCCCGTCCGACGCCGGACTGGTGATGGCCTCGGCGGCGACGACGGCCTTGTCGAGCGCCGCCTTGTCGAGGGACGTGCCGACCAGCGCCTTCGCGGCCTCTTCCGCCCACAGCGGCGTGTCCGCCACGTTGGTCAGGCCGATCGATGCCGACGTGCATTTGCCGCCGCTCATGGTGAGAACGACTGCGGCTGCCGCGGTGGCGTAGTCGCCGATCTTCCGCTTCAGCTTCTCGTAGGCGTAACCGTGTCCGGCAGGGGGCACGGGAATGCGGATGGCGGTGAGGATTTCGCCGGGCTCGATCGCCGTGAAATACGCCGCCTGATAAAACTCTCGCGCTGCAACCCGGCGCACGCCATTCGGGCCGGTGAGTTCGTAGCTTGCGCCCAGACACTGCATCAGCGCGGGCATGTCGTTGCCCGGATCGCCGTTGGCGGCGTTGCCGCCGATGGTGCCCATGTAGCGGATTTGAGGATCGGCGATCAGCAGCGACGTCTCGCGAATGATCGGCAATTTCGCCGCCAGCAGATCGGAACCGATCAGCGTGTGCTGGGTGGTCATCGCTCCGATAACGATGTCGCCGCCCTCTTCCCGGATCCCCTTGAGGTCTCCGATGGCGCGCAAATCGACCAGATGCTCTGGCGTGGCCAGCCGGGTTTTCATCATCGGGATCAGGCTGTGGCCGCCGGCCAGGGGCCGGGCGTCTTCGCCGAGCTTCACCAGAAGCGTGACGGCATCGGCGACGGATTTCGGACGATGGTAGTCAAATGAACCAGGAATCACGGTTACCTCCCCAGGTTACCCACGCCCCAGACCTCTGTTGGGTCCGGTTTACATCAGCGCGTTGCCTAGGAGGCCAAGCCGTTTAGAAACATTCAAGAACAGGAGCACCAGAGATCGGTTTTCGGCACCAAAAGCGGCAGCTGCGCACGAACTGCGTCAGCAAAGCTGTCTTAATTGTCCCTGGTTCGCAGATATTCGGTGAGCTGCTCGCGCAATTGCGGCAACCGGCTGCGGCTCACCGGCACCGAGCGGCGCACCGGCGAATCGAGATCGGCAATGCCGTTGTCGCCCGCGCGCTTCAGACGCGCGACGCGCTGAATATTGACGATGTAGCTGCGGTGGACGCGAAAGAAAATATCGGGCGGCAGCCGCGCGATGATCTCGCCGATCGAGAGCGGACAGAAGATGTCCTCCCGGCCGTTGAACACATAAGTATAATGTGCGTTGGCGTGGACCGAGAAAATGTCGGCGGTGTTGATGGTCTGGCTGCCGCGATACTTCTCCACCGGCAGGGTGGCCTCGTAGACGGGAGCATCCGATGTCGCCTGCGTGGGCGCATCGGCGACCGTGAGTTCCGCGACCGAACCAGAGACAGGCGTCACGCTGTCCGCCGTAATCGGGGCCGGAATGGGATCCGGCTCGTTCGCCTCGGGCACGATCACCGGGTCCGCCGCGGATTCGCGCTGATCCGGAACCAGCGCCAGCATGAAAACACCGGACACCAGAAACGCGACGACACTGACGATCACCGCCAGCAGATCGCCGGATATGGCCGGCGTGCCCGGCGGCAATGCGCCGACAATCGGATGCAGCGTCAGCCCCGCCATCGCGGTGTAGTGCATTCCCGAAATCGCGCAGCCCAGAACCGCCGCGCAAACCAGCAAGGGCGGCCTCGTCTCGGACGCGAATGCCAGCCACAGCGCGAGGCCCGACGCCAGAACGGCGATCAGCACGCTCGCCAGCACATAAACGGGATTGTGCATCATGTGGGCGCTGGCATGGAGCGCCAGCATCCCGATGTAATGCATCGAGGCGATCCCGACGCCCATCACCGTGGCCGCGATGAACAGCAGCCGCTGCGAGCGCAATGTCGCGAGGTAAACCGCGATTCCGACCACCAGCACGCAAACGAGGAACGACAGCAACGTCGGAAGCACCACGTAATCGACGGTGACGGGCAGTCGCGCCGCCAGCATGCCGACGAAATGCATCGCCCAGATGCCGATCGCAAACGACAGCGCAGCACCGGCGATCAGCAGGCGGCGATTCAGCGCGAACGCCTGCGAAACGCGAAGCGCCAGATTCAAACCGACGTAGCTTGCCTGTATTGCCACGAGCAGTGACAGGGCAACCAGCGTCGGATCATGTTCGATGGGCATATCCCAGCAGTCCTTGTCCGAACAGCCGCGACCCTAAAACAAAAAACTCACAAAAATCAACTTGCCCAAGCCATTTGGCAATGTCGCCCAAGCATCATTAAACTGGACTCCAACTCTCCTAAATCAGCCTGCCATCTGTCTCAAAAACCCTGACGACGGACACGCAGTTCATACACCGCGCGTGAGATTGCTCTCACATGGATGTTTGGAAGTGCGGAACTTGCTGAGCGGCAGCAACGCGAGAATGGCGGCAATTGTCGTCATGGCAATCGGCCGAACGTGGTCGACGTCCGCTTGCATCAGAGGGTCACCATGATCTCCCCCGCACTAGTGATCGGTATTCGGAGAAGTAGAAGATCGCGATCTCCTTGACGATCCCAATCACATTGTCATGCGCATTCGGGTTCTAGGACGCGGCGGTGGTGCGCTCCAGCACGTACGTAAGCGACGGTGCCAAAGCCGACGGGGTCGACTCTGCTGCCCGCTGCGTCGTTGTCTGGGGACGCCAAATTGGACCTTTTGGTTATTTTTTTCGCCCTCGGGAGGAGCGATGAAGATCTCAGGGATTCCGGGCGCCCCCGCAGGCTTCATTCTCAAACAGGGTTCTGACTGGATGCTATGAGGAAAACATTCTTGATCGGGCACCTAAGTTAGAATGCGAATATCTTGCTACAAGCGCACCCTAGTTGTAATCGAAGTATTGGATTCAGGTGCACGATGACCGGTGTTGCCGATTTAGAGATCGGGGCTCTTCCGACGTCGACTAAAAAGTTGCTAATTCGTCCCTTCCCACTGTCGAACAGCGCGTGACGTCAGGTACTTGCGAATGACGGATTTATTTTGGCGCACTTGGGAAATCATTTCAATGATCGAGCAATCAACTGACAAAGGTTCAATGCAGGAGTGCCTCGTCAACATCGCGAAAAGTTTTGGGTTTACGTCGGTCTTTGGCGGGATAGTGCCTCAGAATACCATTCGCGGTTCGCGAGTAGAAATTGAGTCGCGTGCCGTCGTTCAGCATTTTCCAGCCAAGTGGGCAGCACGATACGTTGAGCAAAATTATCTGCCGCGGGATCCAATCGTGCAGCGGCTCCAACGCGACCATAGTCTATTTTCCTGGTCGGACAGCTATACATCCTGTCCCGAACCAGACGATGCGCGGGTCGTCGGAGGGGAAGCCGCCGATTTTGGATTGGCCGAAGGGTTTGTGGTTCCAGTTCGAACGCTCGATGGTCCATCAGCTGCTTTATCGTTCGGCGGCACGAGGGACGACCTAAATGACAATGATCGATCCGCGCTTGCTTTTATCGCGAACTTTGCCATCGGACATTGGTTAGGGCAGCGTCGACCGCAATCGCCAGCCAAAAGATTAGTCTCTCCCCGCGAATTCGACTGCCTCCTTTGGGCTGGCGAAGGTAAGACTGATTGGGAAATATCAGTCATTCTCGGAATCTCTCGGGCGACCGTGACGAAACACGTCGCCTCGGCACGAGAAAAACTTGGCGCGGCAAACAAAACACATGCCGTAGCAATAGCGATGCGCATGAAAATTCTGGGGTAGTGCCAGGCACCGATTCCGAAAAGCCGAGCATTCGTTTTTGACGTAATAGATGGCCGGGATCCTTTGGCTGCGAGCAGCAAAGAGCGCGTTTGCCTATAGCTCTGTGATCCAGTCGAAGATAGCGCGTGGTCCGATTCGACAACTTGCCTATCATCGATAACTTTGACCTTTAATTGATTGAGGATCGGGCTTTTCAGCCTCGAGTTCGCGAATGATTTTTTCCTGTTCTGCGCGAAGCTTCGATAAGGCATCGGTCTGGATCAAAGATGTTGGCAACGGCTGCGCCGGATGTTCTGTGATCGTCCGCGCTGCCTCGACCGCCGCGGCCGCCTCCCGAGCTTCATCTGCCGCCGATTGTTGCGAGCCCGCGACCATGAATCTTTCAGCCCGCAGCTCCTCCTGTGAGGCCGGATCAATGCCCCCGCGGCCCTCTTGCCGCCGCTCGGCATCGATTGCGCGGTTTGCGAGAAGTTCAGCGGACGTCGCTTCGCGCTCTTCCTTGATCCGAATCTCCTGGGCGCGCTCGACGAGCCGATCGGCGTTCACACCAACGACGGCTTCGACTTCCGCCCGGCTGAGCTGCTGTACGCCCCGTTCCTCCATTCGCTGGAGATCAGTACGGTTGGCGAGTGTTTCCAGGTAACGTGCCGAGGTCTCACGGAATTGCTGCTTTGTCTCCCCATCCAAGAGGTCGCTGGTTCGCGAAACCGCCTCGTTCATGAGCCGCAGATCCTGGATCATCTGCTCCGATGTCATTGGCATTTCACCCTCCTTGGTCAAAAACTCCACGCGCCTGCCGATGGTGTGAAGAATGGCTCCGACGGTTTGCGCCATCAACAGCCGCTCAAGCATATCCTTCGCTACGCCGTTCGATGGCTGCTCCATCGTAACCGCCTTCCAGGCGACGATGCTCTCGTTCACCACCTTCCGATCAGGCACCGACATCGGCAAGCGGATCGGGTTGGATCGCGCTGTGACGATGCGCTGGCGCGCATTATCGATGAGACGTTGATTGGCGGGATCGGCGGCATAGGCGCGATCGCGGGCTTCTCGCGCGGGACGCGGCCGATCCGCCGCTTCGACGATCGCCTTATCCTTCGGGCCGTAACTTTGCGAGGAAGCCCGCTCCTTCGCCGTGGTCGCGACGATCTTCAAGCCTTGTGCCTGAGCGTGTTGTGCATACACCTCGCGCCATTCCGCGAACGTATCCCGATTGGGATGGATCTTCTGGCCGGATTCGTTCTTCACGGTGATGACGGCGTGAGCGTGAATGTGCCCGGCCGATTCCTTGTCCGTATGAACGCCAAACATGAACTTATGATCGGCAAAGCGATCGTGCAGGAACGCACGCGCTGCATCGGTCAAGGCGGCCACATCCGTTCCGGCCTTCGCCGAAATGATCAGATGCATCGTATCGCGCGCGGATTGCGACCGGAGCGACGGCCCCCATTCGCGCGCGGCGAGCCGCGCATCCGCCACGTTGGAAACGCTCTTGCCGTGGTCGTCGATTGCCGCGCCCATCTCGATCAGCTTGTTGAGCCTGTAGGTGACGCCGTCGCGACCGTGACCGGTCGCTTCCGGCCGGAGAACCACCGCCTCCGCGCCAATGCCGGAGGCTGCTTCGACCCTGGCGAAAACGGCCGCACTGGACGCCGAATCAAGACGGCGCGGTTTGGCTCCATGCTCCTGATTGCCCGCCTGGGCTTCTCGAATCCGGAAGCGCTCTTTGCCGCTGCCGGCCATCGCCGCGACGACGCGCGCTTCCAGTTCGCCCGCACCATCGGCATCGATGCGCGCGGCGTGGCGATGGCCGGAGAAGGCGGCGGCAATCACCCGCTCGTACGTTGCGCGGCCTTCGGGAGTGTCCGGGACGCTTGTCAGCTTCAGGCGGAACGCCCCCACATCTTGACTTTCGGCACGCTTCGAAAAGTCCGCCGACCACGCCTTGATTTCCTCCGCGACAGCCTCCCGATCCGTCAACATCCGCCCGTCGTGCGTCTCGAGCGGGACGTCCTCCCGTTGAACATACTGCCCGGTCGCGGTCGCACGCGCGATGCCGCGCGCGTAGGACACCACTTTTATCACTGCCGGCTGATACCCGGCCGCAAGCTGCCGAGCACGGCCGAGCGCTCGGCCTTGCCTTGCCCGGTCGGCGCTCATGCCT
>JAGVII010000846.1 GCA_020056155.1 Afipia sp. | reverse complement strand
CGCCGAATAGCGTGCCGACGATCAGCATGCGCAGCATCGAGCAGTGCGGTGGATTGAGCAGGCGGCTCAGCCAGCCTCTCCGTTGCGCGTCATTGCCTCCGCCATTCGAGGGCGCGTTCTCGACCATTCCATTGTCTCCTATTGTCTCTGCGGACCGGGCTCGCCCCTTGGTGGGTTCGGGGCGTATTGGGTTCCGCGATTCTTAACTATCCTATGGATATGGATTATTGCAGCACTATGACCACATGAACAAGGGGATGGCGAACTTTTTTTTATTGAAATGTGTGATTTTGTACTTAGCGAAACTAATACGCTGCCAAACAATAGTCGATGCGGTACTTAATGGATATGTAGATTTGCAGATGATGCACCACAGCAAGTATGGAATAACCAATAGAAACAATGGCATGATAATTAGGATATGCTAATATGCGTTACGCTAATGTGCTCTCATAATAACTCCCCCATATTGTCATCAGTAATCAATTTCACAGACGCCTTCGGCTGATATTGATGCGCCTGATGCATAATCCTTAATATGATTGAGGATTCGATTTCCCAGGCAGATGCCGCTGCGGTCCACCTCGGCGAAGGCTTGCGGGAAGACCTTCTGCACCACGATCCGCTGCTGGATTGTCTGGTTGAGTTGACGCGCATTCACGGCCGGCCCAGTACGCGCGCGGCGTTGAGCGCAGGGTTGCCGATGCCGAAGGCCGGCCTGACTCCGTCGTTATTTCCCCGTGCCGCCGCGCGCGCCGGATTCTCCAGCAAGGTTTTGCGTCGCCCGCTCGACAAGATCGGTGCGGCGTTGCTGCCAGCCATCCTGCTTTTGGACGGCAACGACGCCTGCCTGCTGATGGGCTGGGAAGATGACGGTTTGACGGCGCGCGTGTTGTTGCCCGAGACTGGGCAAGGCAGCGTCGCGCTGACTCGCGAAGAACTTGCCCGGCGGTATGTCGGCATCGCCATTTTTGCCCGTCCGCATTTCCGCTTCGATCAGCGTACGCCGGAACTCGGGCAGACCGCGCAACGTCACTGGTTCTGGGGTTCCGTCATGGAACAGTGGCCGGTCTACCGGGACATTCTGGCGGCGGCACTGCTGATCAACCTGTTTGCCCTGGCCATGCCGTTGTTCACGATGAACGTGTACGACCGCGTGGTGCCCAACTTCGGGGTGGAAACCCTGTGGATGCTCGCCGCCAGCCTCCTGCTGGTTCTTGGGCTCGACTATGTGTTGCGCCTCATGCGCGGACACTTCATCGATCTGGCGAGCGCGCGCATCGACATCAAACTGTCCGCCATGATCATGGAGCGGGTGCTGGGCATGCGCATGGCCGACCGTCCCGCGTCGGTCGGTTCGTTCGCCTCGACGCTGCGCTCCTTCGAGTCGATCCGCGACTTCATCGCCTCGGCGACGGTCACCGCGCTGATCGACCTGCCGTTTGCACTGCTGTTCATGTTGGTGATCCTGTGGATTTCCTGGCCGCTGGTGTTCTTCCCGATTCTGGGCGGTATTGCGGTGATCATCTACAGCTATGTCATCCAGCACAAGATGCACGACCTGTCGGACAGCACGTTCCGGGCGACCGCTCTGCGCAACGCAACTCTGGTCGAAAGCCTGACGGCCCTGGAAACGATCAAGGCGCAGAGCGCCGAGGGACAGATGCAGGAAAAATGGGAGCGCACGGCGGCCTTCCTGGCGCGCGTGAGCAGCGAGTTGCGGCTGCTGTCTTCTTCCGCCATCAACGGCACCGCCACATTGCAGCAGTTGACGACCCTGGTGACGCTGATCGCGGGGGTCTACCTGATACACGCCAACATGCTGACCATGGGCGGCCTGATCGCTTGCACCATGCTCATGGGGCGGGCAATGGCTCCGCTGGCCCAGATTGTCGGTCTGCTCATGCAGTACCACAACGCGCGGCTGTCACTGACCTCCCTCGAACAGACGATGTCCCGGCCGACCGAGCGCAGTGCGGAGACGGCCTTTGTGCATCGCCCGGAAATCCTCGGCGAGATCGAGTTCCGCGAGGTTACCTTCGGCTATGGTGAGCAGGGCGAGCCCGCGCTTAAGGAGATGTCCTTCCGCATCAAGCCTGGCGAGCACGTCGTGGTCATCGGTCGTGTCGGTTCCGGCAAGACCACGCTTCAGAAGCTGATGCTGGGTTTGTATACGCCGAACGAAGGGGCTGTGCTCGTCGACGGGGTCGATCTCCGGCAGCTCGATCCGGCGGACTTGCGTCGCAATATCGGCTACGTCAGCCAGGATTCGATGCTGTTCTATGGCACGTTGCGTGAGAACATCGCCATCGGCGCACCGTATGCCGATGATCGCGCCATCGTGGCGGCGGCCGAAGTCGGTGGCTTGACCGAGTTCATCAATCGCCACCCGCAGGGTTTCGACTTGCTGATCGGCGAGCGCGGTGAATCCCTTTCCGGCGGTCAGCGCCAGGGCGTGGCCATTGCGCGGGCGATGTTGCTGGATCCGCCCATCCTGCTTCTGGACGAACCTTCTCTTGGCCTTTCCCCGCTGATGTGCGGCGAACTGTTTGCTGCATTGGGCCGGATTCGCCAGACCGGGATCGGCGTGCTGCTGGTGGAGCAGAATGCCAAACGAAGCCTT
>JAGVII010000353.1 GCA_020056155.1 Afipia sp. | reverse complement strand
CCAGTCGGCGTTATCGAACCGAGGCTGACAATACCTGCGCCGCTTACCAGCACGACAACGATGGAGAAAGCTGAGAGCCTCAACGACTTTCTGACAATGCGTGCATAGCCGTCACGCAAACCGTCGATCCGACGACCGATCCAGCCCATCACACCGCGCTTGGGGCCACCATGCCGCACAAACACGGCGCAAAGCGCGGGAGAAAGCGTCAACGCATTGATCGCGGAGATCAACATCGAAACGCTGATGGTAACAGCGAATTGCCTGAACAATTCACCGGAAATGCCGGGGATAAAGCCGATCGGCACGAAAACGGAAAGAAGCACCAGCGTGATCGCGATGATGGGCGCGGTCACCTGCGCCATGGCCTTCTTGGTCGCCGCGACGGGTGAAAGCTCCGGCTCCTCTTCCATGACGCGCTCGACATTCTCGACTACGACAATAGCGTCGTCGACGACGATGCCGATGGCAAGAACCAGCGCGAGAAGCGAAACGGTGTTAGCGGAGTATCCCAGCGCCAGCATCACGGCAAAAGTGCCGACGAGACTGACCGGGACCGCGATGATAGGAACGATGGTTGCCCGAAGATTGCCAAGAAAAATGAAAACGACGATCGCGACAAGGACGAACGCTTCGACGAGCGTGTGAACGACTGCCCTGATCGTGTCGTTCACGAACTCCGTGGAGTCGTACATAACGCGAATCTTCAAGCCGTCCGGGAATCGGCGCTGCAGCACTTCGAGTTTCTTGTTGATCGCAGTGGACGTCGCCAGCGCGTTGGCCCCCGGTGACAGGAAAATAGCGATTCCTATCGCCGGGTTGCCATTGACCCGGGCTTCGGCATCTTCGTTTTGCGCCCCCAGTTCAACGCGGGCGACATCGCTGATGCGTAGCACCGATCCATCGGCATTGGCGCGCAATAGGATCTCGCCAAATTCTTTCGCTGTGGTCAGCCGCCCTTGCGTCTGCACGTTGAGCTGAAAGCGCTGGTCGTCGGGGACGGGACGCGCGCCGATCCGACCTACCGGCGCCTGCACGCTCTGGGATTGGATCGCACGGATCACATTCGATGGTGCCAACCCAAGACTCGACAACCTTTCCACATCGAACCAGATGCGCATCGAATAGTTCATGCGACTGAACAATTGCGCCGAGCCGACACCTGGGGTTCGGGACAACTCGTCCAGCACGTTGATCGTAGCGTAGTTCGTCATGAACAATGTGTCGTGCTTCTGCGCAGGACTATAGACGGAGATGAACTGCAGAATGGACGAAGATTGCTTTTGAACCGTGAGGCCGAGCGCCCGCACCTCGGGCGGAAGCTGGGCAAGGGCGGTCTGAACCCTATTATTGACATTGACTGTATTGATGTCGGCGTTCGTTCCGAGGGCAAAGCTGACGGTTAGGGTGTAGGAGCCATCATTGCCGCTGGTGCTCTTCATGTAGAGCATCTTATCGACACCGATCACCTTCGACTCGATCGGCTGTCCCACAGTCGCTTCCACAACCTCGGCAGACGCGCCGGGATAGATGCCGGTCACCCGGACCTGAGGCGGCACAATATCGGGAAGTTGGGCGACTGGGATGCGCATCATCGCGAGCCCGCCTGCCAGCGTCATCACAATGGCGATCACAATGGCAAGACGCGGCCTGTCGATGAAAAGATTGGAGATCATGCCTTATCCCCGCTGGGCTGGTTTCGATGGCGGGGACAAAGCCTCTACCGGAGCGGGCGCAACCGGTGTATTCGGTCTCACGCGCTGAATTCCTTCAGCAATAACCCGCTCGCCAACCTGTAGCCCTTCGATGATCGCAGCCGTCGTTGCCGTTGATTGACCCAGTTTGATCCGGCGCTGTTGTGCGATGTCTTTTTCGCCGACGACATAAACAAAATCGCCCTGCTGATCGGTCAGCACGGCGGCGCGCGGGATAGCGACTACGTCGCGGGGCTTTACCGACTCCAGTACGACACGCACCAGTTCGTCGTTCACCAGTTCGCGTCCCCCCCCACCGGGCAAGGCGGGGTTCGGTACAATGGCGCGCAGGACGATCGTGTCGGTGTCGCGGGCCACGTTGATATCGATGAAGTTGAGCTTGCCGACCTGACCGTAAAGACGTCCGTCAGGAAGCCGCAAGCGGATACGAACAGCGTTGGAACCGCCGTCCGTGGCAAATCGCTCACGCAGTTCGAGAAACCGCGCTACCGAGATCGGAAAACTGACGTAGATCGGATCCTGGCTTACGATGGTCGCGAGGGCACCCGACGCGGGCCCCACGACGTTACCAATGGTGAAGGCGGTACGTCCGACGCGACCATCGATCGGGGAACGAATTTCAGTATAACCAAGACTGATCTCGGACTGACGCAACTGCGCTTGCGCCGATTTTAACTGTGCGGCGGCTGTTTTTTGAGCCGCCCGCGCATTGTCTGCCGAACTCTGACTTCCAGACGAACTCTTGAGCAACTGCTCTGCTCGATCGAGCGCGAGATTCGCGTTTTCCAACTGGGCTTGCGCCTGAGCTACTGCGGCGCGCTTTCCTTCGACATCCGCTTCAAAGGGCGCGCGTTCAAGACGAAAGAGAAGATCGCCCTTGCTGACTTCAGCACCCTCGACAAAAAGCTTCTCGTCGAGGAAGGCGGTCACACGGGCCGAAAGATCGACTCGGCCTATGGCCTGGATCCGGCCATTGATCTCTGTCGCTTCAGTAATCGCTTTTGATTCCACCGTCACAACGCCAACCACGGGCGGCCCTCCCACACCTGTTTGCGCCGACACTGGCACGGCCAGAAATGTGCTGGCGATGGCGATTAGACGAAGGATGGGCGACATCAGGCATGATCCAGCTGAATTACGAGATTTTAGTGCAGCCCTATATACATACGAACCGTATGTTTGTAAATTAAAATGATAAGGAGACCGAATAGATGCGTCGAACCAAGGAGCAAGCGGCCGAAACCCGGCAGACGATCCTGAAAGTGGCGGAGGAGCTTTTTCTGGAAAAAGGCTACGAGAACGTGTCGCTCGACGAGATCGCCGGCGCGGCGGCCGTCACGCGCGGCGCCGTCCACTGGCACTTCCGAAACAAGCAGGGATTGTTGTTTGCGATCCGCGACGAGATGCGCCTCCCCATGCAGGATCTAGCGGAGCGGTTAGCGGCGGACACCACCCTCGCGCCGCTGACAGCGCTTGGCGATGTGATATCGAGTACATTTTCTTACTTGCAGGCGGACCCGCGACAAAGGCGGGTTCTCAAGGTGCTTTTGCAGGTCGATTGGGCCTCTTCAGAGGATGATCCCGGAAACACTTTTCAGCATCAGTTTCGGGGTTCGCTCATCAAGATATTCGAAGCCGCGGAGAGAAATGAAGCTCTGCCCGCTCCCTGGACGCCGAAATCTGCTGCCATAGCGTTCAGCGCGATGTTGAACGGGCTGATCAACGAATGGGCTCGCGGACAAACCGATTTCGAGCTGGTGCCGGATGCAACCGCAATCGTGCGAACGGTCCTCGATGCATGGAGCACGCTCGCAAGATCTGCCTCAACCGTCGCATCCTAACCTGCGCCGAGCGTGGCGTAAAAGCTGGTAAGGCCGGTGACGAGACAGTGCGGCAGCCATGGGGCCATCTCATCAGAATCTTCGTATTCTGAAATGAGCGGCTGCACACCGGAGGCTGTGGTGCCTCCGCGAATCGTGTTGGAATTTGGCGGAGAGGCCCCCGTGGAAGCCGTTTCGGAAGCGGAGATTCGCTTGAGGCGAAAACCGCCAGGAGGAGCCGTTGCATATCCATGACGAATCATGCGCCGACATCTCTCAGGCGCGGGACTGCACGGGCACAAGCGCTCCCGCGGCACAACTCCGATGGACCCTTAAGGAGAATTCAATTGGCCGCTTGCACGCGCTTTTCGGCCTCGCGAGACTGCATGCGAAAGTGCTTCGGCGAGCAGCGTCAAAGCGATAAACTGATGCTGAGTGGTCATTGCGCCGACAGCAAACGCGCCTCTCACGGCCGTCGCCTGCCGCTCAGACTTATCTAGACCAATCGGCGCAGCGATACCGTTCGCCGTTGGATTCGCTCGGTTGCAGTCATGGCTTTGTGAATCAGTCATCACGCTGGCGACTCCTCGGTAAGTGTCCTATTCCGGCAACCTCTTTGCGGGTTGTTTTACGTCGCTTAAAGTCCACATCTCAAACGCAAGGGCCGGGGTTGACTGGAAGACTCATGCGAATCGTCGCGCCCTTCAGGCGACAGCAGGCGAGAACGTTGATGCTGGGTTTTGTTTCGGGTTCGGTGGAATGTCTACTTAAACAAGCCCCTCCCCTACCCTCGCTCATACTCCCGATGTGGATGAACAGATGGACATCATCAGCGGCTCGTTCTGGGCATGGGCATGACCGTTGATACAACACCAATGCGTTGCAATGATCACGCCCAGCATCACGGCGCCTGTCGCACCCACCATCTTCTTCAGCCAGCCGACTTTCTTCTTTTCCGCGGAAGCCTCATCCGCGGTTTCGACCGGACCGCCGACGATGCCGCTGAACTTCTCGAAGAACTCCCCTGCAAGCTTCGTGGCCGTCGCATCGATCAATCGCCCGCCGAGTTGCGCGAGCTTGCCGCCGATCTCGGCCTTCACGGTGTAATGAAGGATGGTTGCGTCACCATCGGCCTCCAGCTTGACCGCGGCGCTGCCTTTGGCAAAGCCGGCCATGCCTCCGGAGCCTTCACCGGTGATAGTGTAACCGTTCGGCGGATCGAAGTCGGACAAGGTCACCTTGCCGGTGAACGAAGCCTTCACGGGACCGACGCGCAGCGTGACCTTGGCGTTCATTTCATTGTCGGATGTCTTCTCGATGGACTCGCATCCGGGGATGCACTGCTTGAGCACATCGACGTCGTTGAGCGCGGCATAGACTAACTCGCGTGTAGCTTCGATGCGTTGCGAACCGTTCATATCCATCAGACATGTCCTTCTTCCTGTTGTTCCGCCCGTCGTTGTCCACGGCGGCGCACCTCGACCATCTCCGCAACGATCGACAATGCAATTTCATCCGGCGTGATCGCGCCGAGATCGAGTCCGGCCGGGGCCCGCAGAGTCTCCAGTTGCAAGGGCGGCACGCCCGCGGCAGCCAGTTCGTCCTTCAGCACGGCCGCCTTCTTGCGCGATCCGACGAAGGCGACATAGGTTGACTGAGCGGCCAAAGCCGATTTCAACGCTGCCGTATCCCCACGCCCCTGAGTCGACACAACGACATATCGGTTGCCGCCGCTGTCCGCAGGGATCTCATAACCATCCACAAGCCGATCGGTATCGCCGAACAGCGCATGATCCGCGGCTGGGGCGCACACTGATACGAAGAATCCCATGCGCTGGGCGATGGCCGCGATCGCCACCGCCACAGGCGATGCGCCGCAGACATAAAGCTGCGGACGCGGCAGGATCGGTTCGACAAAAATATCCATGGTGCCGTGGCTCGGACACATGTTGTTGGCGTAGAGGACGCCGTCGTGTGATTCACCGGCTTTCAGTCCGTGTTCTTCCAGCACATCCTTCGGCTGCACGCTGATGAGGCGCGGCTGGCCGTCCGAGAGCGACTGCCGCGCCGCCTTCAGCACATTGGCACGTGCGCAACCCCCGCCGATCCATCCGGCGGTCATGGTGCCGTCTCTGAGGATGACGGCCTTCGCGCCCGCCTTCGCTGCGGTCAGCGATACCGTGCGCACCACAGTGGCCAGCGCGAACGGCTCGCCGCGGGCTTTCATGTCGTTGACGATGTCGAGGACATCGGGTGCGAGCGTCATGATCTCATATCCTTGCCAGATAAGGTTCGAGCGCCTGCAGACTTTCGAGATTGTGCGCCGGAGCGAACAGATCGACATGGGGCAGCGCCGCCTTCATGCCGGCGGCCTCCGGCGCATAATCGCGCCAGCCGATCATCGGATTGAGCCAGGCGATGCGGCGGCAGCGTCGGCGCAGCGCCGCCATCTCACGGCCAAGTTGCTCGGCCGGTCCGGTGTCATAACCGTCGGACACGATCATGACGCAGGTGCGCGCATGAATCGCACGCTTCGCGTGCCAGCGGTTGAATGTGCCAAGCGACTCGCCGATCCGTGTCCCGCCGCCGACGCCCTGGGCCAGGATCGACATGCGCTCCACCGCCCGCGTCGCATCGCGCTCGCGCAGCGCCGGTGAGATGTGAATCAGCCGCGTATGAAATACGAAGGCTTCCGCTTCGCGGAACGTGTCAAGAATGCCGTGCATGAAGCGCAGGAACACCGCCGAATACATGCTCATGGAACCCGAGGCGTCGAGCAGCACGACGAGGCGCAGCGGCTTGTTCTTGCGCTGGCGCCAGACCAGTTCCATCGGCGTGCCGCCATGCGCGATGCTCTTGTGGATCGTGCGCCGCAGGTCGATGCGCCGGCCCGCGCGGCGTGCCTGCTCGCGCCGGGTCAGCCGCACGCGCATCGCCTTTGCCAACCTGGCCGCAACGGCATGAGCCTCCGCAAGATCGGATGGATTGGCGAGATGACGGAAATCGGCTTTGGCAAGCGAATCAGACCGCGAGGCTCCTTCGCGTAGACCGGGGCTGTTCTCGTTGGTCTCGTCATCACCACCGGGACGCCTTTGCACGCTATCCGGTGCGCCGTCCGGATTGCCCGGCCGATCGCCACTCTTCGTGCTGTCGAAACCCGGCGGGGTCTTCTGCAGCACGCCGGAAATGCGCGTGGCGGATTTCATGCCGCGCCCCAGCCAGAACGTATCAAATATCTCGTCGAATTTCTCCCAGTCCGCCTTGTTGCTGCACAACAGCGCGCGCAGCGCTGGACGCAACCGCGATGGCGATGACGAATCCGGACCGGCAAGCACCGTGAGCGCGTCACTTGTCTCGGCGAGCCCGACAATAAAAGCGTTGTCGCGCAGCACGCGGACGAAATCGCCGAGCTTGCGGCGCGCGCCTGCGCCCGCCGGAGCAGCAATCGTCTCGCGAATGGCCGCACTTCCTGCCATATCAGGCCACCTTGCCCAGCAGCCGGTCGGACACCTCACGCGTCATGCGCGACTTGTCCTCTGCCGTCTTGATCAGGCACATCATGGTTTCGAACACGACTTCCGGTTCCGCGCGCAGATCGTCGATGCCAAGCCCGGCCAGAGCGGCTGCCCAGTCGAGTGTTTCGGCAACGCCGGGGCTCTTTCGCAAATCCTCCTTGCGGATGGCCTCGACCATGCGCGCGATCTGCAACGCCATATCCACGTCGATGTCGGGCATGCGCGCGGTGATGATACGCGCCTCGCGTTCGACGTCGGGAAAATCGACGTAATGATAGAGACAGCGGCGGCGCAGCGCGTCGGAGAGTTCGCGCGTTCCGTTGGACGTCAGCACGACATGCGGGATCGTGGTGGCGCGGATGGTTCCAAGCTCGGGGATGGACACCTGGAAATCCGACAGCAATTCCAGCAGGAACGCCTCGAATTCCTCGTCAGCGCGATCGACCTCATCGATCAGCAGCACAGGCGATTTCGGCTGACGGATGGACGACAGCAGCGGACGTTCAAGCAGGAATTTTTCCGAGAAGATATGATCTTCGACGACATCGGCAGCGTCAGCATGGGTTTCGCGCGCCTTGATCGCCAGCAACTGGCGCTGATAGTTCCACTCGTAGAGCGCCGCGTTCTGATCAAGTCCCTCATAGCATTGCAGGCGAATGAGGCGCGTGTCATTCGCCCGAGCCAAAGCCAGCGCAACCTCGGTCTTCCCGACGCCCGCCTCGCCCTCGAGCAATAGCGGGCGCGACAGGTGCTCCATCAGCCAGACGGCCGTCGCAAGATCACGATCCGGAATATAGCCTGCGGCGGCTAGCCGATCTGCGATTCGATCGCGTGGAATATGATGAAGCATAAGCATTTCCAACTCGCCCGGCCCATTGCCGGTGCAGTCCCTGCTTGAAGTCCGGTGCGATCAGAGAGCCGACGAGCAGCCGGCGCCCGAAATCGCACCACACGTTCCGGACATGCCGGGCGGAGCAGAGTTTGCTTCGCCCGGACCTGTCTTAAACATGCAGGCCCAGTCTTTCGCCGACCTTCCAGAGCCGCCAGGCATCGTGCGGCATCTGGATGTGGCCTGCATTCAGAAACGCAAAGGCATCGTTCACTGCGTTAGAGAAACATGGCACGCCGCCGACATGGGGGCTTTCGCCCACGCCCTTGGCGCCGATCGGGTGATGCGGCGACGGCGTGACGGTGTAGTCCGTTTCCCACTTCGGCGTCTCCACCGCAGTCGGCAGGAAGAAATCCATGAATGACGCGCCCATCACGTTGCCCTGTTCGTCGTAACGGATCTCCTGACCCATCGCGACGGCGAAGGCTTCAGTGAGACCGCCGTGGACCTGTCCTTCGATAATCATGGGATTGATGCGCGTGCCGCAATCGTCGAGTGCATAGAAACGCCGGGTCTTGGCGACGCCGGTATCGACATCGATGTCCATGACGCAGAAATACGCGCCGAACGGATAGGTCATGTTCGGCGGATCGTAATAATTCACCGCCTCAAGACCCGGTTCCAGATTGGGCGGCGGACTGTTGTACGACGCCCAGGCGATTTCCTTCATGGTCTTGAATTTTTCAGGCAGACCCTTCACCCGGAAGCGGTCAACGTCCCATTCAAGATCGCCTTCATGCACTTCGAGAAGGTGAGCCGCAATCATCTGCGCCTTGGCCTTGATCTTGCGCGCGGCCACGGCCGTGGCCGCGCCGGCGGTCGGCGTTGAACGCGAGCCATATGTACCAAGACCGTAAGGCGCAGTGTCGGTGTTGCCTTCCTCGATCATGATATCGTCGGCGGGAATGCCGAGTTCGGTGGCAATGATCTGGGCGTAGGTCGTCTCGTGGCCCTGCCCCTGGCTCTTGGTGCCCATGCGGGCGATGATCGAGCCGGTCGGATGGATGCGGATTTCGGCGGAGTCGAACATGGCGACGCCGAGAATGTCGCAATTCTTGGATGGACCGGCGCCGACGATCTCAGTGAAGAAGGAGATGCCGATGCCCATCAACTCGCGGGTTTCGCCACGCTTGAAGGCTTCCTGCTTTTGCGTCTGCTCGGCGCGCAGCGCACGATAACCGACAGCATCCATCGCCTTTTTCATGGCGAGCGGATAGTTGCCGCTGTCGTATTCCCATCCGAGCGGAGCATGATACGGAAACTGCTCCGGCTGGATGAAGTTCTTGATGCGCAGGTCCGCCGAATCCATGCCGAGCCGCTGCGCCAGCGTCTCGATGGCGCGTTCGATGGCATAAACCGCTTCCGTCACCCGGAATGAGCAACGATAGGCGACGCCACCCGATGCCTTGTTGGTGTAAACGCCGTCTACCGAGAGATACGCCACCGGCATGTCATAGGAGCCGGTGCAGATGTTCATGAAACCTGCCGGCCATTTCGATGGATCGGCGCAAGCGTCGAATGCGCCGTGATCGGCGAGCACATGGCAGCGCATGGCGAGGATCTTGCCGTCCTTGGTGGCGGCGAGTTCTGTCGTCATGTGGTAGTCGCGCGCAAACGAGGTGGTGGAGAGATTCTCCATCCGGTCCTCAACCCACTTCACCGGCACGCCCAGCACGATGGACGCGACCACCGCGCAGACATAGCCGGAATAGGCGCCAACCTTGTTGCCGAAACCGCCGCCGATATCCGGCGCGATCACGTGGATCTTGTGCTCGGGCAACCCCGAGATCAGCGACACCACTGTGCGAATCACGTGCGGCGCCTGGAAGGTGCCCCACAGCGTCAATTCGCCCTTGATCTTGTCCATCGAGGCGACGCACTGGCAGGTCTCCAGCGGCGACGGATGCACCCGGTGATAGGTAAACATATCCTTGGAGACGACGTCGGCCTTGGCAAAGGCTTCGTCGGTACCGTCCTTGTCGCCGATATCCCAGAAGAAGATGTGGTTGTGATGCTTGCGCGGTCCATGCGCGCCGGTCATCTTGTCCTTGATATCCTCGCGCAGCAGCGGCGCATCAGGCTCTAGTGCCTTGAACGGATCGACCAGAACCGGCAGCGGCTCGTATTCGATCTCGACCAGTTCGATGGCGTCCGCCGCGATGTAGCGGTCCTTCGCCACCACGAACGCGACTTCCTGATTCTGGAACAGCACCTT
>JAGVII010000425.1 GCA_020056155.1 Afipia sp. | reverse complement strand
GGCAGAATCCAGCTCGCAGGATGTTGGGCTCACGCCAGACGCAAGTTCTATGAGGTGCAGCAGGCCACCGGCTCGCCTGTCGCGGCAGAAGCGCTGCGGCGCATCGCCGAGCTCTACGTGATCGAGACCGCCATCCGCGGCTATGCCGCCGACGCGCGGCAGAGCGGGCGCCAATCCAGATCGTTGCCTCTGGTCATGGCGATGAAGGCCTGGCTTGAGATGCAGCTCGCTCAAATCCCGCCCCGCGGCGGCCTCGCCGACGCTATCCGTTACACCTTAAGCCGCTGGGATGTTCTCTGCTGCTTCCTCGATGATGGCCGCATCGAACTTGATAATAACACCGTCGAGCGAGCAATCCGTCCCGTCACGCTCGGCCGCAAGAACCACCTGTTCGCCGGATCTGACGGCGGCGCCGAGCGCTGGGCGACCGTTTGCTCGCTCATCACCACCGCCAAGCTCAACAATGTCGAGCCCTTCGCCTATCTCAAGGACGTGCTCGAGCGCATGTCTGGCGGGCATCCGATGAGCCGGCTCGGCGAACTCCTGCCGTGGAATTGGTGTCCATCAACGGCACTCAACTGACACCACGTGTCAGAAATGGACGCTTACGGATGAGGCTTTCGGTACGCACAGGGTGGGTAACCGTCCATTTCTCGCACACTTTTCCTGCGGTCCGTAGACACAATCTGTTCTCGCTCTCGATTTGCAAATGAGGAGAGCGAGATGGTTGGCGGGAACGGCGCGTGGACGCGTCAGGGCGAGATTTCTGGCGGGCGCACCACGAGACGTGGAAGCGTAGCGACTTGAACCAACGGCAGTATTGCGAGGCGGAGGACATCCCGCTCAAAGCGTTCGGCAACTGGCAGGCGATCTTCAAGGCCGAGCCACAGCCGCCCGAACGCAAGCTGCTCTACCGGCGTCGAGGCTTAAGTCACCCCCTAAAATCCTCCCTTAAGTCACCCCCTAAGCCACGTGGCTTATCCCTCCTCCTCGGCGACAGGACCAATCGCTCCGCGGGCCACGTGAGGGTCATCGGCGGCGGTTCAGCGCAGCAGATAAACAGCGGATTCTCGATGAGGCGGCACAGCCCGGCGTGAGTGTCGCAGAGGTGGCGCGCCACTACGGCATCCATCTTCGTGTTCTACGTCGATGGAAGCAGGAGTTGGCGGCAATAACAGTGCCCACCTTTGTCACTGTGCAGATCGCTGAGAGGGCTGGCGCTGCGGAGGCGTTGTCATGACGAGCATGCTCCCACCAAACGTAAAGGTGCACCTGGCCCTGGGCTTCATCGACATGCGCAAAGGCATCAATGGTCTCGCCATGCTGGTCCAGGGCGTGCTGCAGCAAGATCCGTCACCGGCCACCTGGGCGCGAACCCCGGCGATCAACTGCGTTATTTCCGATCACATCAAACTTGCTAGAGTGAATAGAAGTCTTGCACGGGCGCCGCTGGAAACCAGAGGATCTTCACGTTGAAGTTTGAAACGATGGCGCAATCTCAATCCCACGACTTTACCGTCCGACAGATCGGGTTTACCGAGGCGAGCGACTGCGAACTGCTGCGGAGCGTTCCGATCGAGGCCCAATTGCGATCGAGGTATGCGGGATCGGCTATGCGATGATGATGGCGACGCCGACGGACCTTCGCGATTACGCGATGGGATTCGCGATTTCCGAGGGACTGGTGGCGCGACCGGATCAGGTCGATGACATCTACATTCATCAGACCGAAGACGGCTGGATCGTCCGCATCACGTTACCCTCCGAGCGTGCGGCGATTGCACTCGAGCGCGTCCGCAAACGCGTGTCGCAGAGGCGAGCCACCCCCGCCTGCGCTCATCATGGCGTTCGGTGGCGCGTTTTATCGCGGTTCGAAGAGCCTGGAGGTTTTCGAGGGCGAGAATCCAAGCACAGCTATTGCAGAATACTGCCGCGAGTTCGCACGCCGTGGCTAATACCGGCGAGATGCGTCCACATCTCGTCGGTTAGAATAGCCATTGCGCCCAGATTGCTACGAAGTCACCGTCTTGTCCGCCGGCTTGCCTGATGCGCTCACCCGGCGAGTAATGAACGTATGTGCCGGCGATATTCAAATGCGCGTCTGCCGCCCACGCCACCGTCGCGCTCGTCTGATGACCAATGAAGCGGCCTAGCCCGCCAGCAGTACCTTTGACTGGAGCGAGCGCGGAGGAATAGATCGCGTCCGCAGTCTCCTGTTTCCAGAACGGATTCCAACCGACGTTCAAGCTGACCTTTGGCGTGACGGCTAGAGTGACGTTGGGCTGAATGTCTAGAAGGTTCATCGGCGCGACAAGATTGGCTTCGGAGAAATATGGCAGCTTTGGGAATAGGGGGTTGAAGGTACCCAGCGTACCGTCTTTGAGGTTCTTGTCGCCGCTGATGGCATCGGCCTTGAGGCCCAGCCGCGGTGAAAACAGCAAGTTCGCAAACGTATAACCAACATCCGCCGACACGGTCCATGCCCGGATGTTCGAGGCGCCAAACGATCCGAACTGAAAGACACCTTCCATGTTCCAGTCGAATCCGTCGCGCTTTCCGAAAATGCGCGTGCCGATGGTTTCGCGGCGCTCCGGCGCAATCCCCTGAGCGAAGCTCGCGTTCCGGCGGGCGAGGCCGAGATAATACACGTCTGCTTTCAAGCCATGGATGCCAGGGACAGCCGCGGTGGCATAAACACCCCAGAACGACTGGTTGTCATCCATGCCATCGTCGAACACACCCGACTGGTGCGCGACCGGCCGCACCACGAAAGCATCGACCCGAAAGTCCTTCGATGCGGTCCATGTGCCTCGCGCGCCATCGAACGAGCGCCGGAAATTCGGCCCCTCGCGGACAGAAACAAGGCGCGACGATCCAAAACTCATTTCCTGACGCCCTGCCCGCAGCACGGCGTCGCCCTTTTCCACCGGAAATGAGAGCTCCCCGAAACCCTGCAGCAGATCGAGGTCGTTTTTCTGGGTCGCGGGCGGTGTGCCGGTCCAGCCCGACGTCAATCCGCTCGCAAGCTCGACGAAGGTCCGGAAGTTGGGTCCGTAGTGAACGTCGGCGAACAGAAAAGCGCGGTGCAGAAGATAGTCGTTGCGCGCACGCGCTGCGAGACCGAACAACGGATTGCGCGAGGACTCGAAGCGCTCGCGCAGTTCACCACCCAGCGTCGCATACCACGAACCATCGGCGGTCAGCGGAATGAACTTGATCGGATCGAACGGATCGGTGCGCTTCGCAGGGTCACGCAATACAGACCAATCTTCGTCGAAGCGTGAACTTTGATAGGCCGGGCGTCCGATTGCATCCTCGGCTACGACTGTCAGATTCATTGCCAGCGAAAATGCAAGAACCAGCGCGTATGGTGCCGCGCGCAGAGCGCATGGGATCGCGCGGCCTCTCATGGAGCCTTGTCCGAAGCTGACCGGACCGATCCCAATTCCATTGCAAGAAAATGGCGCACCACCGGGCCTTCAGGACCGATATGATACTTCATCGTATCACGCTGCACGTCGGCATCCGCATTCGATACACGATGGTGTTGGCGCAGATGCTCCGCCCATGATTCCACCATGAACCATTCAACGATCTTCTCCGGGTCGGCCGCATCCTCGGTAATGCCCCAGCCATATGCGCCGTCACGCAACCGGGCCTGCGACAGCCGCTTCAGGCCCTCTAAGAACTTCGGGCGGTCGGACAAGGCGATCCGGTATTCGATCAGGATAAGCACCGGTCCACGATCGTGTTCGATCGCATCGACAGTCAGAGGTTCAGGCCAATGCAGGGATGGCGTGAGATCGGCCTCGCCTGCTGGGAGCGTGATGCGCTTGAGCACGATAGCCGCCACGAACAAGCCCGCAGCGCTGATCAGCAACGCCGTTGGAATGCCAACAACGCCGGCAACGCAACCCCAGCCCAGGCTGCCGCCCGCCATCGCTCCATTGAAAACCATGAGATAGACGGCGAGTCCACGGCCGCGCACCCAGTTCGGGAGAATGGCCTGAGCCGCGCCGTTGAACGTAGTCAGCGCGATAATCCACGCTGTTCCCAGCAACAGCATCGCAAGCAATGCAAGCCATTTCGGGAGAGGTAGGGCAAGACAGCCCATGACCGCAGCAGTGGCGATCGCCGACATCAGAAGCAGCCCATCGGCGCCGAGGCGTTGCCGCAACGTCGGCAGCACCAGCGCGCCGATAATCGCACCTGCGCCGACCGCACCGAGCAGGATGCCGTAGAACCCTGCACCGCCGTTGAGTCCGCGCGCCACCAGCGGCAGGAGAGCCCATACGGCGCTTGCAAACGCAAAGAAGATTGCAGCGCGCAACAGCACGACGTGAAGCTCGCGGCTGGATCGCGTGTAGCGCAGTCCGGCCCTGAAAGCTCCGAAGAAGTGCTCCGATAATGCATCGTCGGCTTGCGGTGCTCGCTTCCACCAGAGCAGCGCGGCGATGACGAATACGTAGCTCAGGACGTCCGCGCCGTAGGTCACCGCGGCACCAAAGCCGGCAAGCATCAGGCCACCAAGCGCCGGTCCGATCGAGCGGGCAATATTGATGCCGAGCGAATTGAGCGCGACCGCGCTCTTCAGGTCCTGCTTCGGCACAAGCTCCGGAACAATGGCCTGCCAGGTCGGCGCCATCAGTGCGGCGCCGATACCGCCGATAAAAGTCAACCCGACCAGAAGATTTACGGTCAGCAGGCCGAAGTGCGATAGCACCACCAATGTAGCGCTCACCGAGCCCAGCAGCACCTGAATTGCGATCAGGAATTTGCGGCGATCCAGAATGTCAGACAGAACGCCTGCCGGAATCGCGAGAAGAAAGATCGGGAGAGTTCCGGCAGCCTGGATCATGGCCACGGCTGCGGGGGACGCCGAGAGATCGGTGACGATCCATGAGCTTGCCACATCCCGTATGAAACTGCCGGTGTTGCCAAGAATGGTAGCAGCCCACAGGACAGCGAAGACCGACTGGCGCAGCGGCGCGAAACTGCCTGCTGGCTTGAGAGGGACGGGCTCGCCCGCTGCTTCTTTACTCAAGATGGCATCTCACGCTGGTTCAAATCGTGCCAGGCGACCAGCAGGAAACCACCGATCAGACCCAGGTGTTCAAAGAAGGAATTCGCCGCCATGAAGCGCGCTGGAGGCTGCATCTCCCAGAATCGCAAAGCGACAAACGTCGCGAGCAATGTGAACCCGGCGAGCGCCAGTGCGCCGATCCAGCGATAGAAACCTGTCAGGATCAACACCGACGCGACGAGCTCCATGACGATGGTCGCAATCGCAAACGGTGCGGCCGGTGACAACCCGAAATGATTCATTTCAGCGATCGCGCTCGGAAAATCGATAGCCTTGTTCAGGCCGCCCTGGAGATAGGCCGCGCACAGACCGAACAGCGCGATCCATCGAACAATCGGAGCGGTCAGCACCGGGCGCACGATCGCTGAGAGTTTCGTGTTAATGGCGTTGCGCGGTTTCAACTCAGTGCACCTCTTCCGTCGCGACTTGTCAAACCGCCCAACAGGCACACCCGAGCGCGCCCCAGAATGATTTGAGATCCGAGATCGGCAGCTTGCTCGACCACGCCGTGGCATGGTCATGGCCGTGAACGCCGCAATTGTTCGCACATCCGCAGAGATTGACGGACATGCGTCGCAGCGAGTTCTTTCCGGCTCCCTCCGGTTCACCCCAGGCAGCAAACCCCTTGAAGGTCCGCACCGGCGACCAGTCCGGCATTGCCGGCGGAGGCACATTCTCGTCCAGTGCCGAGAAGTCTCCAGCGCCGTAGACCAGCTTGCCTCCGACCACCGTGAGGTCCGACGTGAGATGCGAAATCTCGTCCTCGGAGCAGGTGAAGAAATCCTTCGACGGCACGATGAGATCGGCAAGCTGGCCGATAGCGATGCGGCCCTTCTTGCCTTCCTCATTGGAGAACCATGTCACGTTCTCCGTCCACATCCGGAGCGCGGTCTCGCGGTCGAGGCAGTTGCGCTGCGGATAGATCCTCAATCCGCCGACGGTCTTGCCGGTGACGAGCCACGACAGGGACACCCACGGATTGTACGACGCAACGCGGGTGGCGTCCGTACCCGCCGAGACCTTGACGCCCTTCTCAATGATCTTCTTGACCGGCGGCGTCGCCTCGGCGGCGCCAAAGCCATAACGCTCGACAAAATATTCACCCTGAAAGGCCATGCGGTGCTGAACGGCAATACCGCCGCCAAGCGCCGCAATGCGGTCGATCGACTGATCGGAAATCGTTTCGGCATGGTCGAAGAACCAGTTCAGTCCTTGCAGCGGAATGTCCTGGTTGACCTTCTCAAACACGTCGAGGGACCGGGAGATCGTCTCGTCATAGGTGGAATGGAGCCGCCACGGCCAGCGGTTCTGGGCAAGGATACGCACCACCCCTTCCAGATCGCCTTCCATCTCGGGCGGCATGTCGGGACGCGGCTGGCGGAAATCCTCAAAATCGGCAGCGGAAAACACCAGCATTTCGCCGGCTCCGTTGTGACGGAAGTAGTCATTGCCCTGCTTGTACTTCGACGTCTGCGTCCAGTTCAGGAAATCTTCTTTCTCCTGCTTCGGCTTTTGGGTGAAGAGATTATACGCAAGGCGAATCGTGAGATGGCCTTCGTCCGACAGCTTCTGGATCACCGCATAATCGTCGGGATAATTCTGGAACCCGCCGCCGGCGTCGATAGCGCCGGTAACGCCGAGTCGGTTCAACTCGCGCATGAAGTGGCGGGT
>JAGVII010000164.1 GCA_020056155.1 Afipia sp. | reverse complement strand
TGGTGTCGCGGATCTCCGGCGGCTTCATGATCGGCGGCGGCATCTGGCTGGCCCTGACGCGCGCGCGATGACGCGCTACTCGGCCGGAATCAGTTTCCTGGCGTGCAGCGTCTCCTCGATCTCGCGCAGGAGACGCGCCAGCCGCTCCGCCCACTGATGCTGGCCGGACTGGTCGCCGATCAGATCCTGACGGATCTCGATGCCGGTGTGCATCAAGCCGCGCTGTTCGCCGTGAACCGGGATGGTGTAGTCGGTCGCGTCGCTGACCGCATAGGGTTCGTTGTCGCCGACCACGAGATCGCCCTCAAGGCGCAGCTTGTCGCGCAGCAGATGCGGCAGCCGGTCGTCGCGATGATACAGCGTGCCGATGTGCCAGGGCCGTGCGATCCCGGCATAGACCGGCGTGAAGGAATGCAGCGACACCAGAATGGTCGGCAGCCCCTGCGCCTTGCGGGCATCCAGCGCCTGCGCGATCCGGGCATGATAGGGGTCGAACACCGCCACCCGGCGCGCGGCGACCTGTTCCTGGTTGAGCCCGCCGTTGCCGGGAATTTCCGTCGCCTCGCTGATCAGCGGGATCGAGCCCGGGCTGTCGAACGGGCGGTTGCAGTCGATCACCAGGCGCGAGTAGCGCTGCGCGATCAGGTGCACATCCATGTCTCTCGCAAGCCAGGTCGCGACCTCGGCGATGCCGATGTCCCAGGCGATGTGGCGCTCCAGCTCGCCGGCATGCACGCCGAGATCGCCGAGCGCCCGCGGAATCAGACGGCCGTAGTGGTCGCAGGTGAAAAAGAACGGCGAGCGGCTCCCGGCATTTTCCTCGAGCACGGGCGGAACTTCGTCGTCTTCAAGGAGTCGTAAAGTGTCGGCTGGAGCGGGCAGGGCCATTTTGCTTTCGTTGCCTATCACAGCGGCATCCAAGCCCAACAATTAGCCGGAAATGCAGCATAAATAGCATGTACGATTCGCAGATCAATTCAACCGGCCTGAACGAGACGATGCCTCTGCTGACGATTCATCACAAGACCGAGTATCGCTACGACCGCCCGGTGGCGTTCGGCGAGCACCGCATCATGCTGCGCCCGCGCGACGGCCACGATATCCGTGTGCTGTCGGAACGGCTCGATATCTCGCCGCCGCCGTCCTCGCTGCGCCGCATCCACGACGTCTTCGGCAACACCGTCGCCATCGCCGATTTCGACACCGAGTCGGACCGGCTGGTGTTCGATTCCACCGTCACCGTCGAGCACTATCCGCTCGAGAACATCGATTTGACGCCCGACGACGAGGCCTATTACTACCCGTTCTTCTACGCTCAGGATGAGCTGACGGATCTGACGCCATCGATGACGCCGCAGTACAGCGATCCCGATGGCGCGCTGGCGGTATGGGCGCGGCAGTTTCTGAGCGAGGGCAGCCGGACCAAAACGCTCGACCTGCTGGTCGGCATGACCCATGGCGTGCGCCAGTCGTTCGGCTATCGCAAGCGCCACGAGCACGGCACCCAGCATCCGCTCGATACACTCAGTATCGGCTCGGGCACCTGCCGCGATTTCGCGCTGTTCATGATGGAGGCGCTGCGCCGCCTCGGCATCGCCGCCCGTTTCGTCAGCGGTTACATCTTCATTCCCGGCGACAAGGCTCATGGCTATGTCGGCGGCGGTTCGACCCATGCCTGGGTGCGGGCCTACGTGCCGGGCGCGGGCTGGATCGAATTCGATCCCACCAACGGCATTGTCGGCAGCCGCGATCTCATCCGCGTGGCGGTGGCGCGCGATCCGCATCAGGCGATCCCGCTGCACGGCACATATATGGGGCCGGCCGACGCCCATCTCGGAATGGATGTCACCATTCACGTCCTTTCTGTGGGCGACGAGCAGAGAGGTGCGGCATGCTGATCCGGGTCGGCTTCGAGATTGCCTACGGCGCGGTGGCGGAGACGCCGATGGTGGTGATGCTGCGGATTCATCCGTCGCGCGCGAAGGATATCGTCGGCGAGGAAACCATCGTCACCGAGCCGGATGTCCGCATCCGCTACTATCACGACAGCTTCGGCAACATCTGCGGGCGGCTCACCGCGCCGCCGGGCGGGATCACGTTTCGCGGCGATGCGCTGGTGCGCGACACCGGACTGCCCGACGCCGTGGTGCCCGAGGCGCAGCAGATGCCGATCGAGCAGTTGCCCGACGAGGTGCTGCTCTATCTGATGGCGAGCCGCTATTGCGAGACCGACCGCCTCACGGACTTCGCCTGGTCGCAGTTCGGCAACACGCCGCCCGGATGGGAGCGCGTGCAGGCCATCAATGCGTGGGTGCACAATCATGTGCAGTTCGACTACCAGCAGGCGCGCCCGACAAAGTCGGCCTTCGATGTGTTTCAGGAACAGCAGGGCGTCTGCCGCGACTTCGCGCATCTGGCGCTGACGTTGTGCCGCTGCATGAACATTCCGGCGCGTTACGTCACCGGCTACATGGGCGATATCGGCATCCCGCCCGATCCCGCGCCGATGGACCTGTCGGGCTGGTACGAAGTCTATCTCTCGGGTAAGTGGTACACATTCGATGCGCGGCACAACAAGCCGCGCATCGGCCGCATCCTGATGGGCACCGGCCGCGACGCGGCCGACGTTGCACTGTCGACCAGCTTCGGGCCGATGGTGCTGAACAAGTTCGTCATTGTCAGCGATGAGGTCAGTGAAGCAAAGGCGAGTTGATCGCGATGACCGAGCGTCTGTTTGTCTATGGCACGCTGAAGCGTGGCTCCCGGCATCCGTTTGCGGAGCAACTGGCGGCCAAGGCCAGCTATCTCGGCGAAGCACGCTACAATGGCCGGCTTTATCTCGTCGCCCACTATCCCGGCGCCGTTGCGTCCAGCCTGCCCGGCGAGTGGGTGCAGGGTGATGTCTATGACCTGCAGGATGCCGGTCTCCTGAAATCGCTGGACCGGTATGAAGGCTGCGGCCCCGACGATCCGAAGCCGACGCAGTATCTGCGGCTGCTTCAGACCGTGAAACTGTCCGATGGCACGGCCGTCGAGGCGTGGGTCTATGTCTACAACAGGCCGGTCGGCAAGCTCGAGCGGATCATGTCGGGGAGCTTCGAGGGGGCGTAGCCTCAGGCCGCCGGCGTCAACGCCGCGGTATCCTTCACGACGATCGCAAAACGATCCGCCAGTTCGGACAGCGCCACGCGATGCACCACGCTGGCCGGGATCGTGCCGCCGAGCGGATCGGGCAGGTCGCGGGTCGCGGTCGCGTTGGCCACAACGGTGGTGCGGTATTTCAGGTCGAGCGCGGCGCGCGCGGTGGCGCTGACGCACATATGGGTCATGAACCCGGCGAGGATCAGCTCAGAACGCCCGGTGCTTTTCACCAGCGCGTCGAGATCGGTGCCCGCGAACGAATTCGGCAGGGTCTTGCGCACTACGACTTCGCCGGCTGCCGGGGTCAGCAACTGCACGATCGGGGCGGTCGGTCCGTCCTCGGCGAACAGCGGGCGGCCCGAGGGGGCGTGCTGCACGATATGAAACACCGGAACGCCCTGCGCGCGCGCCAGCGTCAGCAACCTGGCGGCTTCCACGATGGCGGAATCGACGCCATCCAGCGGCAGGCTGCCCTTGGTGTATTCAAGCTGGGCGTCGATGATGACCAGCGCGGATTTATCGAGCGCGCTCGGATGCAGCGGCGCGCCGGCGATCTGGAGCAGGGATTTCGGGGCAGGGGCCATGAGGGTTGCTCTCTTCTTGTGGCGCGGCGGCCGGATATCAGCGCGGCAACTTAATGTGCGAGCGCAGGCGCGGCAATTCGGCAAAAGCGCCGGTCAAATCGCAGCGACGAGGCGAACATCGACCTCACGTTCGACATAGCGCCATTCCTCGGTGGTACGCAGATAGCCCACCAGATCCTCGAACGCATTCGCGTCGATGGGCGCGAACTCGAACCAGGTAAGGAAGTCGAACGGCTGATCGAGATCGCGGCAGTGATAAAGCTGCCGCGCGATGGCCGGAAGATACTTGAGACTGTAGGAGATGTGCTGCGATCTGGCCTCGAACACGCAGCGCCGCTCATCCTGCGTCATCTCCCACCAGGCCTGCGATTTCCGGATCGGGATCAGCGCGGCGCATGTGGCATGCGGTCGCCCGAGCGGAGCCTGCAACGCCGCGAGCCGCTCCTTTTCGGGGCGTTCGACGTAACGGACATTGCTGGCGAAAGCCGTCAATTGCCACGACGCGGCAGTTTGCGGAGGAATCTGCGGGCCGGACGCAATGGACATTCGGGGTGCGGTCGGGAGACCTTCGCCGGTCACCGTCTCGAGGCGGGTCACCTGCCAGCCGCCGGTCTCGCCACCCGTGAATGTCGTAAACATGCGACGCCTCGACCCCCGATGCTCAAGAGCTATATGGAACCGGCGCTAATCGCAAAGCGCGGATATGAATGGCTGCTTCGCGTCGGGCGACGTAACAAAAGCAAACGTGCCGTTTTTTACCTCGGGCGGCGGCCGCCCTGCCGCAGAGGGGCCTGTGAATAGCCGGGACAATCCGGCTTTCATTGGGGGATGGACCCAAGAAGCCTATACTGATGGTCGGTTGCAGAGGCCGCCCGATTCCATGCGTTTCACGCCCCAATTTCTCGACGAACTGCGCGCCCGGCTTCCGGTTTCGGAAGTCGTGGGCAAGCGCGTGAAGTTGAAGCGGGCGGGCAAGGAGTGGAAGGGGCTGTCGCCGTTCCACCAGGAAAAGACGCCGTCCTTCACGGTCAACGACCAGAAGGGTTTTTATCACGACTTCTCCAGCAACAAGCACGGCGACATCATTTCCTTCGTGATGGAAACCGAAGGCGTCGGTTTCCCCGAAGCGGTCGAGCGCCTTGCCTCGATGGCGGGCATGCAACTGCCAGCGGTGACGCCCGACGCTGCGCGGCAGGAGCAGCGCCGCAAGACGCTGCA
>JAGVII010000828.1 GCA_020056155.1 Afipia sp. | reverse complement strand
TCGCGCGTCGCAGCGCCTTGCTCCTCGACCGCCGCGGCGATGGCGGTGGTCACTTCACTGATCTCGCCGATGGTGGCGCCGATATTGCGGATGGCGCCGACCGCCGAGGTGGTGACGGTCTGCATGTTGGCGATCTGCGTGCGGATTTCATCCGTCGCCTTTGCGGTCTGCTCGGCGAGGCTTTTGACCTCCGACGCGACGACGGCGAAACCACGGCCGGCCTCGCCGGCGCGCGCCGCCTCGATGGTGGCGTTGAGCGCGAGCAGGTTGGTCTGCGACGCGATTTCCTGAATGAGATCGACCACGCTGCTGATGCGGTTCGCGTTGTCGGCGAGGCCCTGCATGGTGGCGTCCGTCTTGCCGGCTTCGCTGACGGCGTTGGCGGCGATCTGCGTCGAGTTCGTGACCTGGCGGCTGATTTCCTGGATCGACGAAGACAATTCCTCGGTGCCTGCCGAAACCGTCTGCACGTTGACCGAGGTTTCCTCGGCGGCCGAAGCGACGGTGCTCACCAGCGCGCTGGAATGTTCGGCGGACGTCGACATGCTCTCCGCCGTTGCCTGCATGACATTCGCCGAGGTCATCAGACTGTCGAGCGCGATCCGCACCTTGTCCTCGAAATGCACGATCTGGGTCTCGATGCGCGACGCGCGCTCGGCCTTGGCGATGCGGTCCTGGTCCTGTTCGCTGCTCAGCGCACGCGAGCGGATCATGCTTTCGCGGAATACTTCGAGCGAGCGGGCCATGACGGCGATTTCGTCCTGCTGGCGGCTGCGTTTCACTTCCGCGTCAAGATCGCCTTCGGACAGCCGCTGCATCACCTTCTGCAGGTTGCCGATGCGCGCCAGAATGTTGCGGCCGACATAAAGCCAGACGAACAGCGCCGATCCGACCAGGGTCAGCGCGCCGAGCGCGAGCATGACGATTGTCGCCAGCGAAATCTTGTGGCGGGCCATATCGGTCAGATTGGCGGTTTCGGACTGCACGCCATCGACGAGCTGCTTTACGCTGACTTCAAGGCCGCGATTGAGCTTGCGCGTTTCTTCGACAATCAACTGGCCGTAATCGTTCGAATCCAGCTCCTTCTGCCGGACCCTGAAGACGCTGGTCTTGCCGTCGGCCATCGCCAGCAGCTTCGTCAGCGGCGCCTTGATGGCTCCGCCGATATCGTTGTCCTTCAGCCCGCTGAGCTTGTACGTGAGGCTCTTTTTCTTGGCCAGCGCCGATTCCTGGAGGGGCTCGAGAGCGTCGCCGCTCGGTGCCGCAAGCCCCGCCGTCATGTCGGCCACCATCAGGTTGGTATCCGTGATAATGCCGCTGAGCAGATCGACCGCACGGGCCGCTTCCATCGCGTCGCTTTGCGAGAAGGTGGCAGACCCCAGAACGGCATTCATTTGCGTCTGGGCGTCGAGCGTTGTCAGTGTCCCTGTCGCAAGAAACTCGTTGTGGATCGCGCGCAGGGCCGCGGATTGCTTTTCGCGCAGCGCCGCTGTCTCGAGACGTTCTTTCGCGGCCGAGCCGATGCTGCCGACCATGTCGCCGATGCTCTTGCTGGTCTCGCGCAGCGCGTCCACGACGGTTTTATTGGAGCTCAGCCGCGCGATTTCCTCCAGCTTCTCGCCTGCGATCCGCTGCGTCTCGCTCATGAGCGCGGCGCGCTCCTGCAAGGTTGCCTCATTGTCGGAGGCCAGCAGGGCTTGACCCTGGGTCGAGAGATTGGCGCTTTGCGCCGAAAGCTGCAGGCTTGCGGTCAGCCGCGGAATGTCCCGTCCGCTCAGGTCGTTCATCATGCCGCCGAGTTGCCCCAGCAGAATGCTGGCGCTGCCGCTGATCACGATCGCCATGGCGGCGATCACGGCGAAGGCCAGGAAGAGACTTCCCTGAACCCCGAGCTTCAGGCTCGGCAGTTTGAAACGAAACAGATTTTTTCCGAAATTGAACCGCAAAGCCATAATTCCAAATCCCCCCGGATTCCGTAATTTTACGTGCGGGCGCAGTATCCGGATGGCTGGTTAAAATTTTCGCGAAAAATCAGCGACTTTGGCGAAATTTTGGCACGCGCCGAAACCGGCCGCGGCTGCGGACTCTTGATCCTTGAAATCAATGGACTTTTCGTGCCGAGCGAAACATCGCAGACGCTGCGGCCGTTTTGAATCATGAGATGAGAAGGGCTGGTGCTGCCAGACAGGATTGAACTGTCGACCTCTCCATTACCAATGGAGTGCTCTACCACTGAGCTACGGCAGCGAATGCCAGACGAGAAAAGCCAGAACCGTACCGTGTACGTGAATCAGCTAAAAAGCCTCTAAAGGCGCGCGTTCCTTTGCCATAAGGTCACTGATGGTGCAAGCGCCGAACGGCTCATTCTTCAGCTCTGGACCCGGAACTCAGGCCGGAGCCGTTGTCTTGTACTTCGCAAGCTCGGGACCGATCCGGGCGCTCATTCGGGTGCTCAGGGCCTCCAGGGCCCTGAAAGGCCGGATCATCACCTCGAATTCGATGATCTTGCCC
>JAGVII010000154.1 GCA_020056155.1 Afipia sp. | reverse complement strand
TCGCAACCAAGAGCCCGGCAAAGAGGCAGTTGAAATTATGGGAATCAATCAAGGGCCGATCAGTCTCGATCAGAAGTACACGCAGGCATCGGGGCATGTTTTCCTGACCGGTATTCAGGCTTTGGTCCGGCTGCCCATGGCGCAGGTCAGGCGCGACCGGGCGGCAGGGCTGAAGACCGCTGGATTCGTCACCGGATATCGCGGATCGCCGCTCGGCGGCTACGACCAGCAACTTCACGCGGCGCGTAAACATCTCGCCCAATACGATGTGAAATTCCAGCCGGGGGTCAATGAAGACCTCGCGGCGACCGCGATCTGGGGATCGCAGCAGCTCAATCTGTCGCCGGGCGCGAAATTCGACGGCATTACCGGCATCTGGTACGGCAAGGGCCCCGGCGTCGATCGCTGCGGCGACGTGTTTCGCCACGGCAATGCGGCCGGTTCAGCCAAGAACGGCGGCGTACTCTGCCTGGCGGGCGACGACCACGGCGCCAAGTCCTCCACGGTGCCGCATCAGTCCGACCACGCCTTCATCTCCGCTTTGATGCCGTATCTCTACCCGTCGAGCATCCACGAGATGATCGAGATGGGGCTGCTGGGCATCGCGATGTCTCGCTATTCCGGCTGCTGGGTCGGCATGAAGGTCATCACCGAGACGGTGGAGACGACTGCGGAGATCGATCTCACCGACGAGATGACGCCTTTTATCATTCCGACCGACTTCGAGATGCCGCCGGGCGGCCTCAACCTGCGCTGGCCGGACGACCGCTACGCGCAGGATAAACGCCTGCAGGACTATAAAGGCTTCGCCGCGATCGCGTTTGCGCGCGCCAACAAGATCAACCGCATCACCATGGATTCGCCGAACGCACGATTCGGCATCATGGCGTCCGGCAAGAGCTACGAAGATATCCGGCAGGCGCTGCGTGAACTCGGAATCACGCCGGAGGTCGCTGCCAAGATCGGCCTGCGCCTTTACAAGATCGGGATGCCTTGGCCGCTGGAGCCGGAAGGCGTGCGCCAGTTTGCCGTCGGCCTCGAGGAAATCCTGATCGTCGAAGAGCGCCGCGAAATCGTCGAGAACCAGGTCAAGCAGGAACTGTTCAACTGGCGCGACGATGTGCGCCCGCGCATCATTGGCAAAATGGACCACCACGACAAGCGCTTCCTGCCGTTTGCCGAAGAACTGAGCGTCGCGTCGCTGGCAAGTTCATTGACCGAGCGGCTACTGCAACTCGATCTCAATCCTGAAATCGTGGCGATGCTGCGCGCCAAGGCCGACTGGTTCAACGGCCGGCAGGCGACACAGGTGCAGGCCATCGCGCCGGTGACACGCACACCGTATTTCTGCTCGGGCTGTCCGCACAATTCCTCGACCAAGGTGCCGGAAGGCAGTCGCGCCATGGCTGGCATCGGCTGTCATTTCATGGCGCTGTGGATGGACCGCAACACCGAGACCTTCACCCATATGGGCGGCGAGGGCGTGCCGTGGGTCGGTATCGCGCCCTTCACCGACGAGAAGCACGTCTTCGTCAATCTCGGCGACGGCACGTATTTCCACTCGGGCAGCCTCGCAATCCGGCAGGCGGTCGCGTCCAAGGCGAACATCACCTATAAAATTCTCTACAACGACGCAACTGCGATGACCGGCGGCCAGCACGTCGATGGTGAACTCTCGCCCCAGCAGGTTACGTTCCAGCTTCATAGCGAAGGTATTCGCGACATTTATCTCGTGTCGGAGAATCCCGAAGCATACCCGGCGTCGGACATCGCACCGGGCACCAAGGTCGCGCACCGCGATCAGCTCGATGAGGTCCAGCGCACGTTGCGCGAAGTGCCGGGCTGCTCGGCCATCGTTTTCGTGCAGACCTGCGCCGCCGAGAAGCGCCGCCGCCGCAAGCGCGGTCTGATGGAAGATCCGTCAAAGCGCATTTTCATCAATTCGTCGGTCTGCGAAGGCTGCGGCGATTGCTCGGTGCAGTCGAACTGCATCTCGGTCGAACCCCTGGAGACCGAACTGGGGCGCAAGCGCACCATCAACCAGTCAAGTTGCAACAAGGATTATTCCTGCGTGAAGGGCTTCTGCCCGTCCTTCGTCACCGT
>JAGVII010000901.1 GCA_020056155.1 Afipia sp. | reverse complement strand
GCGCCTCGCGGACCTCGATCTCGGGCGCGATCAATTTCGCCATGCCGCTGTTCGAGACGAATGACTACGAAGGTCTGCGCCGTGTCATCGACATCTCCGGCGACGGACCGAACAACAACGGCGAGCCGGTCGCCGGCCCGCGCGAGGCGGCGCTCGGCAAGGGCGTTACCATCAACGGCCTGCCGATCATGTCCAAGGAAACCAATTACGCGACCATGGATATCGAGAATCTGGACTGGTACTACGAGGACTGCGTGATCGGCGGGGCCGGATCGTTCGTGGTGCCGATCAAGACCAAAGAGAAATTCAAGGAGGCGATCCGCACCAAGCTGGTGATGGAGGTCGCGCACCGGGTGCCGGAACTGCGTGTCATGCCGGCCGCGACCCGCGAGCCGCGTGTGTCCTGCACCATCGGCGAGAGGATCTGGCAGGAGCGGTGGGGAAGGTAGTCAGTTCGTCGGCTGACGTTAAGCGGAAGCCGTTCGAAAAATCCGATGTCGTCCCGGCGAAGGCCGGGACCCATAACCACAGACCTCTCGTTGAAAGAGTGTCGTTGTGGATCTCTTTGCAAAATGCACTGACAGGGATGATGGGTCCCGGCGTTCGCCGGGACGACGTATTGAGAGATAGCGGCTTGCAATCTACCGCCTGAACCGTGCCACCAGTTCCACATGCGGCGTATGGCGGAACTGATCGACCGGCGTGACGCTGTCGATCTTGAATCCGCCGTCGATGAGAATCCGCGCGTCGCGTGCGAATGTCGCGGGATTGCAGGACACCGCGACGGCGAGCGCGATCCGGCTGGCAGCCAGTTGCTGGGACTGCGCCTGCGCGCCCTGGCGCGGCGGATCGAACACCACGGCGTCATAGTCGCGCAGTTCCTGCGGCATCAGCGGACGGCGGAACAGATCGCGCGTCTCGGCTTTGATCGGCTTGAGGCCCTGCGTCAGCTTCACGGCGTTCTGCAGCGCCGTCACCGCGCCCGCGTCGCTGTCGAACGCCGCGACCTTGAATTTTTCCGCGAGGCGGAAGGCGAACGGCCCGAACCCGCAAAACAGATCGGCGATATGTTTCGCGCCCTTGGCCCGCGTGAACGCCAGTTCGGCCAGCGTCGTTTCGCCCAAAGCGGTCGGCTGCATGAACGAGCCCGGCGGCAGCGTGACCTGCGCCTTGCCGACGCGCACCACCGGCGGCTTGCGCATGATGACCAGTTCGCCGTGGCGGGTCAGGCGCGCGAGATCATGTTTCTCGGCGAGCTTCGACAGGGATGTCAGCAGCGCCGTGCCGAGCGGACCGGAGCCGCGCACATCGACATCGAGGCCGTTGTCGGCGGCGGTGATCTGAATATCGAGCGGCTTGCTGACCGGCCTGAGCAGTTCCGCGATCTCGTTCGCCGCTTCGATTGCGCCGTGCATCGCCGGATCGAGGATCGGGCAATGATCGATGGCGATGATCTCGTGGCGCCCGGCGGCCGCGAAGCCGACGCGCAGGATGCCTTGCTGGCTCTGCCGCGCATGCAGCGTCATGCGGCGGCGGCCGGTGCCGTGTGCGTCGATCAGGTCATCAACCTCGCAGTCGATCCCGGCGTGACGCAGCGTGTCGATCACCAGCTGCCGTTTCCAGGCCCGATACGCCTCCGGCTGCCAGTGCTGGATGGCGCAGCCGCCGCAGGTGCCGAAATGCGGGCAGAACGGGTCGATCCGCTCCGGGCTTGCGGTCACCACATGCGCCAGCGCGCGGCGATCCGGATGTCCGGGCGAGGGCAGCACGTCGACGGTTTCGCCGCCGAGTGCATAGGGCACGTAGACGGTTGCGCCGTCAGCCAGCGCAACGCCGTCGCCGAAATGGCCGACATGATCGATGGTGAGGCGCTCGGTCATGAAAGGCTACCCACGCCGTGCCCCAAGGAAGAATTCGGCGTTGCCGTCGCCGCCTGCGATGGACGAGGGGAATACCTTGATATCGGTGCAGCCCAGCGATTCCGCGAAGGCGGCGATATCGTCGCAGACGGCCTTGTGAACGGCTTCGTCGCGGATGATGCCTTTCTTGGAATGCTTCCGCTCGGCCTCGAACTGCGGCTTGATCAGCGCCAGCAGATAGGTCGGCGCCGCCGCGATCGGCAGCACAGCGGGCAGGACGAGCTTCAGCGAAATGAAGCTGACATCGATCACCACGACGTCGGGCCGGATTTCGAGCCGCCGGCCGGCGAGCGAACGGATGTCGGTTTCTTCCATCGAAACGATTTTGGGATTTCCGTGCAGGCTCGGATGCAACTGCCCGCGTCCGACATCGAAGGCGTAGACGAGGCTGGCGCCGTTGGCGAGCAGCACCTCGGTGAAGCCGCCGGTCGATGCGCCGACGTCGACGCAGACGTGATCCTCGAGGTCGATGGGGTATTGCTCCAGCGCGCCGCTAAGCTTGACGCCGCCGCGCGACACCCACGGATGCGCGGGCTCGGCAACAATCTCGGCGTCCGCTGCGATGGTTTCCGACGGTTTCAGGACCGGCTTGCCGTTGGCGATGACGAGGCCCGCCTCGATGGCGGCCTGAGCACGGGCGCGGCTTTCGAACAGGCCGCGCTCAACCAGCAGAAGGTCCGCGCGCTTGCGTGAGGTCATGCGCCATGCCCTTTCACCTCTCCCCGTGGGGGAGAGGTCGACGCGCGAAGCGCGGCGGGTGAGGGGGCTCGATAACCTTGTTCAGACATCTAGAGCCCCTCACCCCAACCCTCTCCCCACCGGGGAGAGGGAGCGCATTGCATGTGGCGTGATAGCACGTATCTGCAATGAAGCCCGGCAGGCGGTCAGGCCAGCTTCACCGTTTCGGACTTCATGTCCTTGCCCAGCGCTTCGAACACCTTGGCGACGATGCCTTTGGCGTCGAGACCGGCCTGTGCATACATCGCCGCCGGCGAGTCATGATCGATGAAGGTATCCGGCAGCACGAGGTTGCGTACGCGCACATGGCCGTCGAGCGCGCCGTGATCGGCGAGCGCCTGCAGCACATGGGTGCCGAAGCCGCCGATCGAGCCTTCCTCGATGGTGACGAGAACGTCGTATTCGCGCGCCAGCTTCAGAACCATGTCGAGATCGAGCGGTTTCATGAAACGCGCATCGGCGACGGTGGTGGACAAGCCATGCGTGTCGAGTTCGTCGGCAGCCTTGAGGCATTCGCCGAGCCGCGCGCCGAACGACAGCAGCGCGACCTTCGAGCCCTTTTTATCTCCCTGCCGCATGATGCGGCCCTTGCCGATGGGCAACGGCACGCCAACCTCAGGCATATCGACGCCGCGGCCTTCACCGCGCGGATAGCGCAGCGCGCTCGGCGCATCGTCGAGGGCAACCTGCGTCGCCACCATGTGCACCAGATCGGCTTCGTCCGCCGCCGCCATAATGACGAAGCCGGGGAGGCAGCCGAGATAGACGTTGTCGAACGACCCGGCATGGGTGGGGCCGTCCTGGCCGACTAGACCGGCGCGGTCGATGGCGAAGCGCACCGGGAGGTGCTGGATCGCGACGTCATGCACGACCTGATCGTAGCCGCGCTGCAGGAACGTCGAGTAGATCGCGCAGAACGGTTTGAAGCCCTCGGTGGCAAGGCCTGCCGCGAACGTCACCGCATGCTGCTCGGCGATGCCGACATCGAAAGTGCGCTCGGGGAAAGCTTTGCTGAACAGGTCGACGCCGGTGCCGCCCGGCATCGCCGCGGTGATGGCGACGATCTTGTCGTCCTTCTGCGCTTCCTTGATCAGGCTTTGTCCGAACACGGCGGTGTAAGACGGCGCGTTTGATTTCGCCTTGGCCTGCGCCCCGGTGGCGACGTCGAATTTCGCGACGGCATGATATTTGTCGGCGGCAGCCTCGGCTGGGCCGTAGCCCTTGCCCTTTTGCGTGACGACGTGAACGAGGATCGGTCCGGTTTCGGCGTCGCGCACGTTCTGCAGCACCGGCAGAAGATGATCGAGGTTGTGGCCGTCGATCGGCCCGACATAGAAGAAGCCGAGTTCCTCGAACAGCGTGCCGCCGGTGACCATGCCGCGCGCGTATTCCTCGGCGCGCAACGCGCGATCCTCGAAGAATTTCGGCAGCTTGTGCGCGAGATTTTTCAGCGCCTCGCGCGCCGAGGCGTAGGTCTGGCTCGACAGCAGCCGCGCCAGATAGGCCGACATCGCGCCGACCGGCGGCGCAATCGACATATCGTTGTCGTTGAGGATGACGATCAGGCGCGAATGCATCGCGCCGGCATTGTTCATCGCCTCATAGGCCATGCCGGCGGACATCGAGCCGTCGCCGATCACGGCGATGACGTTGTTCTTAGCCCCGGTGAGATCGCGCGCCACGGCCATGCCGAGGCCGGCCGAAATCGACGTCGAGGAATGCGCGGCGCCGAACGGATCGTATTCGCTCTCGGCGCGCTTGGTGAAGCCGGACAGGCCGCCTCCGGTGCGCAGCGTGCGGATGCGATCGCGGCGGCCGGTGAGAATCTTGTGCGGATAGGCCTGATGGCCGACGTCCCAGATGATGCGGTCGTCCGGCGTGTTGAACACGTAATGAAGCGCGGTGGTCAGTTCGACCACGCCGAGGCCCGCGCCGAAGTGGCCGCCGGTGACGGATACGGCGTCGATGGTCTCCAGCCGCAGTTCGTCGGCGAACTGGCGCAACTGCTCGGGCTTGAGCTTGCGCAGCAGGTCGGGCGTCGGCGCCGCGTCGAGGAGAGGAGTCTTGCTCGAATTTGACACGTCAATTTATCCGCAATGATTTTGAGGGCGCCCGGCCCGGCATGGAAAAATGCCCGGGAATGTCCGAAGCGGACCCGTGGCTTATACCAATTCCAAAGTCATGCCAATCCGTTAGGCAGTCGCGAAAAGTCTCACTTTTGGGGCATCAGGCGCCGGAACCGGAGGATCGCGTCCGGTCGGCTCTGTCGCGGTCCCCTTCGCGGGCACGACCGGAGTGAGATTTGCGAACGGTGGCGCTGTTCGTTGCTATGCGGATCTATTGAAACTTACTGAACGTCGAGCGGCTCGGTGCCTGCGGCCTGACCGGATGCATCGGTGGTGATCTTGTCGACGCGCGCCTCGGCCTGGCGCAGCAGTTCCTCGCAGCGGCGCTTGAGGCTTTCGCCGCGCTCGTAGATCGCAACCGATTCCTCGAGCGGCACCTTGCCGTCCTCGAGGCGCTTCACGATCGATTCCAGTTCCTCGATTGCGCGTTCGAAGCTGAGCTTCTTGATGTCCGCGTGGGAAGTGTCGGTCATGATGCAAGTCCTGAACAGGTGATAGCGCCGCTGAATCTAGAAACGATTTGCGGGCGCAATGTGGCGGCAATGTAACGCGATTTGCGGCGGTGGGGGAAGGGGGCCGCTTCCCGTCATTGCGGGCGAAGCGAAGCAATCCAGAGCAACAGCAGGACTGGATTGCTTCGTCGCAAGTGCTCCTCGCAATGACGAAACAAATGCTAGTTGTTCATCAGTGCAGCAACG
>JAGVII010000722.1 GCA_020056155.1 Afipia sp. | reverse complement strand
TCCTGATTGTCGCGGGATTCCCATCTTGATTGTCGCGCCGCACGACCCGGACATCATCATGAGATGCTCGACGACCTTGGAAAGGACCATGACCCCAGCGATGACATCAGAAAGGAACTTGACACGGACCCGCAATTAAAGGGCCGAATAACGGTAAATGTGGCTTGGACATTCTGGTCGTCATCACGCAACGACTCTGGTCTGTCCCCGCATTCTGGAAAGCAGGGCAGCGATCTCCCCGGCCGGTCGCGCTGGGCTGAACAGATAGCCCTGCACCTCGGTGCAGCCTTCGGCTCGTAGCGCAGCAAGCTGCTCCTCCGTCTCGACGCCCTCGGCGGTCGTGATCATGCCAAGGTTCACCCCGAGCCCCATCATAGCCCGCACGATCGCCAAGGAATCGGCCCGATCCGGCAAACCTAGAGTGAAAGACTTGTCGATCTTGATCTTGTCGAACGGGAATTTCCGCAGGTAGCCCAACGAAGAGTAGCCTGTCCCGAAATCATCCATGGCGATGCTGAGTCCGAGTTGTCGAAGCTCATACAGGACCGCGATGGTCGCCTCCGTATCCTGCAACAACGCGGTCTCGGTGATCTCAATTTCAAGCCGGCTTGCAGGCAGTCCCGAATGACCTAAGGCTGCCACGACATCGAGGGATAACCTGTTACTCCTAAATTGAAGAGAAGATACGTTAACGGCGAGTTTCAGGTGATCGGGCCATCCCATGGCGTCCGAACACGCCTGTTTCAGCACCCAGGCTCCGATTTCGTTGATCAATCCGATCTCTTCCGCAAGCGGTATGAAATTGTCGGGCCCAACCATGCCGCGCACGGGGTGTCGCCAGCGCAGCAGCGCCTCGAAGCTGCTGACCTCGTTCGTCTGAAGGTTGACGAGAGGCTGATAGAACACCTCGAACTCCTCCCGCGCCAGAGCCTTGCGGAGATCGACCTCAAGCGCTCGACGAGCTTGCATTCTCTCGTCCATCCAGGCTTCGAAAAAGAAGTACTTGCCCCGGCCATCCGCCTTGGCTCGATAAAGAGCCATATCGGCCTTCTTCAGAAGCTGGTCTGGGTCGTGACCATCGGTGGGCGCCACGGCGATGCCGACGCTCGCTCCGATCATGAGCTGATGGTCGCCGATGTCGTAGGGCGTGCTGAGCGTCTCGATGATTCGTTGCGCCAGCACGGCCAAGTCGTCCGGCTGACCCACGGCCAACACAACTGCAAACTCGTCTCCCCCAAGGCGGGCGACAAAGGCGTCGTCACGCATGCTCGCGCGCAACCGATCCGCGACAGCGACCAGCAACCGGTCCCCGATCGCGTGGCCAAGCATATCGTTCACGGCCTTGAAACCATCCAGGTCAAGGTAGATAACGGCGAGCTGTTCGCCCCGGCGCGCTCGCTTGAGCGCCTGCTCGGCCTCTAGACGGAACAGCACCCGGTTGGGCAAGCCCGTGAGCGCGTCGTGATGCGCCATATGCGCGATCCTCGCATCCGCCGCGCGACGTTCGCTGATGTCCTCGAAGGTCGCGACCCAGCCACCATTCTCCGTTGGTACGGCCGAGATCGAGATCGTGCGGCCATCCGCGAGCCGCTGCTCAGGTAGCAGACGCTCATCCCTCGCGAGAGCAGCCTTTATCGTCGCGTAAGCTTCCACAAGGTCGCATTCCCAATCGTGGCCCACGCATTCCGGCTCGGCAACGCGGTGGATGGGAGTTCCGGGCTCGATGGCCTCGGCGGGGAGACCGTAAATATCCTGAAAGCGGCTGTTGCAGACGACAAGCCGGTCATCGGCGTCGTACATGCAAAGCCCCTGCGACATGTTCGCCATGGCCGAATTCAGTAGATTTGATTTAAACTGGACGTCCAGGCCACGCTCATGGAACTGGCGGAGCGTTCGGGCCAACGCTCCGATCTCATGTTTGCGGCCTTCATACTCGGGCAAAAACTCCATCCCCGGATATGCGTCAGCAGATGTTTCGGGCCGCTCGATAGCCGAGGAAGTCCGGGCAAGCGGCGTTTCGCCGGTGCGTAACCGTTCCATGGCAGCGGTGAGCAATTCGATTGGCCTCAACATGCTCCTATCGACGAAGTACCCGATGGCAAGCCCGATCATCAACGCCGCCATCACGGCGCAGGAACCGAGAACGAGAGTTAAGTCAATGGCGGCCAAGTGACGATCGGACAGCGCCATGATGCCGTCCGGCTCAGGTTTGGACGCAAGTTCCAGGAAGCTCGACCGAATGTCGTTTCGCGTGAGGATAAGGTTAGTGACAGCTACCGCCCCGAGAAGCGGTCCAAGTACGCAGAGGAGCGCCACGGATCCAAGAACAGTTTGCCGAAGATTAAGGTGCATTTTACTCGTTACAGACATTGCCAGCCGTTGGCTAATATTAGGCTGTCGTTACGAAAGGAAGTATTAAAGCCGGTTGACGATGTGTGGACACTCACAAATCTTTCAGGCCGCTATGATCTAGCCCGTCTTATTCGCCAGATGGCACCGGAGAGGCTGGCGAGCGTGGTGTAAAGCGCTGATGCGGCGTAGGATTCGGTTGCGAAGCCAACCCCATCACCTTCAACCGCGAACGCCACGCCCGCCATGACCGATGATACGATTCTGCCCTTCTCATTTCCAGCCGTTCACACCAAGAAAATTACAGCTGCCTTCGATGGCGGTCGCCTGACCTCGAATGGGGGCGTGATGCTTCTGGCGATGGCCGAGCGGCGTCTCGGTTTGGCCGACAAGTTGGCCCGGATGTTCCCGGATCGGCGCGACCCGACGCGGGTCGTGCACAGCCTTGTCGATATGTTCCGCGCTCGCATGTTTGCGATCTGCTGCGGCTACGAGGACGCCGACGATCTCGACCATCTGCGGTCCGATCCGGCGTTCAAGCTGGCCTGCGGACGGCTGCCGGACAGCGGTCGCGATCTGTGTTCTCAACCGACGCTGTCGCGCCTGGAGAATGCTCCACGCCTGCGCGACGTGATCCGCCTGACCTACACTTTGGTCGACGCATGGATGGATAAAGCCGTAACCGCGCGGCCACGTGGATTTGGATCACTCAAATACCAAAATGCTGGAACAGAAGCGGGGACGGCAACCCTGGGGGAGGTGTGATTGTCGTCTCAGTCAAATGCGACGCCAATCCGTTTCTCTTTTCGCCATTTGACATGACACGGTCGGCTTAGCTGATCTGCCTCTATAACCAGTCTGAACTCGTGAGGAATGCCTAGCGGACTTTCGACGTCCAGGGCGGCGCCGCTCGCCGACAAGTTCCGCACGGTACAGCTAATACCACCCCCACCGAATTCTATCGTCCCGGCTTTCAGCACGCGATGTCGAGGCGCGGTACGTTTGTTGTCCATAGGCGGACCATAGCCGAAAATTCTTAGAAATTCGCAAAGGTCATAGTCGACCCGCATGAGCATGGGTCATCGACGGGACGTGGTGACGGGAAGACCAAAGCCAGCTCTGTGAACCGTTCCTCGGCGGCGTAGGCCAAGGGTGCAGAAGTCTTGAGGCCATTCGACACTGACTAAAGATACTACACGCCCTCAAATCGAGCCAGATCTGGACTGCGTCTCCCCAATATTCCCCGACTTACATCGCCTCATTTACAAAGCGTTAACCTCAATCCGTAGCGGCAACTTAGCCGGGAAGCATCATCGTGACAGCAACCCGATGGAACTTTCGAGATCGAAATGGCGGCGCAACACAACCGGGCAAGAATGTTCGCGGTACTGAGCGCGACCAACGAAGCGATCTTACGGAGCACTTCCGAACAAGATCTCTATCAAGATGTTTGTAATGCTGCGGTTGATGGCGGCAAATTTCTGGGCACGGCCATTTTCCTGATCGAGGACGACTCTTCGTGGTTCCGGATGGCCGCTGGGGCCGGTCCCTTCGTTCATTTGATCGAGCAACTTCGTTTTTCTTCTGATGCCACCATTCCGCACGGTCAGGGACTCGGTGGCGAGGCGTTTCGCACGGCCAGACCGTGCATTAGCAGCGATGTTCTCAACGATCCCAGAACCCAACCGTGGAAGGAACTGGCCGCGAGCGCGGGCCTGACGGCGAGTGCCGTGCTGCCTCTCCTTCGAGACGGCCAAGCGGACAAGACATTGGCACGATAGCCCAATTCCCATCAGATCTGGAGCCGGCCTACCCCTATTGAGAAATGGAGAAGCGGTTGGCGTCCTGCTCTTCCTGTCGAGCGAAACGGATGTGTTTACCCCAGAATTTATGAAGCTGCTGGGGCGGCTTGCTGACAACGTATCATTCGCGATGGAAATGCTGGAGCGTGAGGACGCCCGACGCGCTGCAGAGCAAGCTAAGGACCGGCTGACGCGGATGCCCCGTCAACGACTTCATGACCAAGAACGGAAGCATCCGCGACGACGGCCGCATGATGCGCGACATGTACCTTTTGCAGACCAAGAAGCCGTCGGAATCGAAGGGCGAGTGGGACCTGATGAACGCCGCCGCGACCATTCCGGCTGAGGTAGCGTATCGGTCGCTCGCGGACCCGCCCAATGGCGCCGAGCACCTTCCCGTCCCTCTTGATGGGAATGCGGGAAACGACTCTGTCTCCGCCGCGCATGCGCTGAATTTTCCCGACCTCGGCCTTGCCCGTGGCCACGATCTCATGCAGTCGCGTGTTGTCGATGACGGTCTCGACCGGGCGTCCGTTTCCTTCGCCGGCCTTCAGCCCGAAAAACGCTTCGTGGATCGGAGAAATGTAGACGATCTTGGCCTTGTCATCGACGATCGTCATGGCGTCGAACGGATCCGTCAGCAGGTGCTGCAGGATGTCTCAGGAGAAATCGACGCTGCCGATGAAGCTGAGAAGTGCGTCGCCCGGCGTTTCGCTGAGAACG
>JAGVII010000507.1 GCA_020056155.1 Afipia sp. | reverse complement strand
GCGCTGGAGAAGAAGCTCGGTCCCGTCGCGGAGACGTGAGGCACTTGCGTCTGCCGGGCAGGGCGCGCAGGCCGCTCCCGCGCAAAGCCGACGATTTGAATCGAAAAGATTCGAGTTCGCGCCAAAGGCGTTGACCAGTGTGCGCTCAGAATCTCCATTTTGATTGCACGGGAGGATCTTGGCGCGAGCTGAGGTTGCGAGGTGAGCCGTGGTTTCATTCGACCGCACACACATCTCCGAAGTTGAGCGCGTTATAAAGGCGCCCGCATCAGGGTGGGACAAGAAAGTCGCCGCCGATCTGGTTTCGGAGATGGAGGCCTTTTTCGGAAAGGTCGATACGATCCCGCAGATGAAGCAGGCCCTGGCCATCGCGGGCTACCAGGGACTTCAGCGGCAGATTGAAAAGGCTGTCGAGGGAAAAACCCATCTGGATGCCGTAAGGGCGATGGCGCATGCGATGCGCAGCTTTGCTCTCGGCAGTCCCGGACTGGCGGTCGCTTCATTTCGCGATCCGGACGTCGACAACCCGGAGTACCAGAAAGCGGCGGGGCAACTGGCTCAGGTCGTGCTGCGCGTTTTTGCGGGCGCAGACATCAGTGGCGCAGCGGCCAGGCATGCGATCCGTATTCTCAAGAGCCTCGTCCGCGGATTCGTGCTCAATGAAATGTCGGCGCCGGTGGCTCGTCCGATCGAGTATCAACAGAGCTATGTTTTCGCCGTCGAGATGTTTGTCGGCGGCTTGGGTGAGCTTCGGAAAGAAACCTGAGTTCGCGTGCGGATAACGCACCGCAACTGTCGCTCCTCTCTGGCTGGATCAATCCAGCTTGATGCCGGCGGTCTTGATGACCTTCTCCCATTTCGCCGTTTCCGACGCGACATAGGCCGCCATTTCCTGCGGCGTGCTTTGCAGCGGGTCGATGCCTGCGTCGATCAGCTTCTGCCTGATCGCAGGATCGTTGATCGCCTTGAGATAGGCCTCGCGCAGCTTCGCAATGATGTCGGGCGAAACCTTCACCGGCGCGGAAAATCCCTGCCACGCCCACGCCTCGAAACCCGGCACCGTGGCGGCGACGGCCGGCACGCCGGGCAATCCATAGAATTCTCCCGGTGAACACACGCCAATGGCCTTGATCGATTTCAGATTGAGCTGCGAGCGCGCGGTGGCGAAGTCGACGAACATCATTCCGATTTGCCCGCCCGCGAGGTCCTGCAGCGCCGGTCCCGCACCCTTGTAGGGCACGTGATTGAGCTTGATGCCGGATGACTGCGCGAACAGTTCTGCCGCCAGATGGAACGGCGAGCCGACGCCGGCGCTGGCATAGTCGATGGAGCCGGGGGCTTTCTTCGCCGCGTCGATCAGGGCCTGCACCGAGCTGACATTGAGCTTGTCGATGTTCACCAGCAGCACGATGGCGAAACGTCCGGTCAGCGATATCGGTGCGAAATCCTTCTGCGGGTCATACGGCAGCTTCTGGTACAGACTTCTGTTGGAGGCATAGGTCGAGGTGTCGCCAAGCAGAAAGGTGTAGCCGTTGGGCTCGGCCTTGGCCGCGGCTTCCGCGCCGATCTGCGTTCCGGCGCCGGGACGGTTTTCCACCACGATCTGCTGGCCGAGCGTTGTGCTCATCGAGGCCGCCACCAGCCGCGCGAAGAAATCCGTGCCGCCGCCCGCCGCATAGGGAACGATCAGATGCACCGGCCGCGCCGGATAGGCCTGAGCCCACGCGGATGAGACGAGACGGGTCGCCAATAAACCGGCACCGAGCGCGGCGGCGGCTGTGATGAGCGAACGGCGGGTCAGCGGCATATCGATCGGCATGGACGTTCTCCCTGCGTGGCCGATACGTGCCGGCCGACATTCTTAATTAGTTGCAACTGCATCTAATCGCGAGAGCGAACCAAAAGCAATATTCTCGAGGCCGGCGAGGCCGGACTCGTTGGCCGGAACGACGTCAATTGGAAAAGCCTACGTTCCCAGCGCCACCGGGCGGAAAGCCTGGCGCAGTGCGTTGTCGAGCTTGTCGCCCATCAACTCCATGATGCCGAAGGCCTGCTCCGGCGTCATCGCCGCCGTGGTGGCGTCGGGCTCGAGCAGGCTGGCGTAAGTGTCCACCAGCGTCATGATGCGGACAATGTCGCTGATCTGCTGTCCCTGGAGGCTATCGGGATAGCCGGTGCCGTCGAGCATCTCGTGATGATGCAGCACGACGTCGAGCACCTCGCCGGGAAAGCCGCGCTGTTCCTTCAGCGCGTTGTATCCGAGCCGGGTGTGCTGGGCGAGGATGGCGCTTTCGGCGTCCGTCAGTTCGCCGCGCTTGTCGAGGATCGGCAGCGGCACGAACGCCTTGCCGACGTCGTGAAGCAAAGCGGCGCGCGTCAGGCGGCGCTGGTCGTCCTCGCGCATGCCGAGATGGTGCGCGAAGGCGACCGCATAACCGGTGACGTGAAGGGTGTGGCGATAGCTCTTGTTGTGGTGCTTGTTCACCGCGATCAGCCATTGCCGCAGCGAGCAGCGCTTCAGCGCGCGCAGAATCTGCGTCTCTGCCTGCATCACGTCGTCGAGCGAGAACGGCATTCCGGCGGGGAGCCGGCGGAAGATCTTCGACATCACGACCAGCGCTGCGGTAACACCGTTGCTCAGGATACGTGCGTCGGTGGCGTGCTCGTCTTCCGGTGTTTCCGGAAACACCTGGCGAATCCGCTGCAGGATGCTTTCGGGATGGAACGGCCGCTGGATCGTGTCGGTTGCGCCGAGCGCCCAGGCCTGCGCCGATCCATGATGGAGGGCGTCGGCCAGCACGAACAGCCGGGGCAGCGGCAGATAGGCCTTGCCGGTCAG
>JAGVII010000545.1 GCA_020056155.1 Afipia sp. | reverse complement strand
GTGCCGACGCCAAGCTTGGTCAGCCGCGCGACCCACGCGACGCTGTCGACCACGGGATAGAAGCGATCAGGATACGGCATGCCAGAACGGTGTCCCTACGACGGGGGTTGAAGGAGAAGCGAAATCGCGCGCGCCCATCAGGCCCGCCTCATAACCGGAGCGGCCCGCGTCGGCGGCGAGACGGAACGCATCGGCCATTTTGACCGGATCGTCGGCCTTGGCGATGGCGGTGTTGAGCAGCACGGCATCGAAGCCAAGCTCGAACGCCTCGGCGGCGTGCGACGGCGCGCCGATCCCGGCATCGACCACCAGCGTGATGTCGGGCAGGCGGGCGCGCAACAGCTTCAGCGCATCGCGGTTGGTGATCCCGCGCGCGCTGCCGATCGGCGACGCCCACGGCATCACCACCTTGCAGCCGGCATCGACCAGCCTCATCGCGACGCTGAGATCCTCTGTGCAGTAGGGGAACACTTCGAAGCCGTCTTTAACGAGGATTGCTGCGGCTTCGACCAGTCCCACCACATCGGGCTGCAGCGTCTCGTCGTCGGCGATCACTTCCAGCTTGATCCACGGCGTGTTGAACAGTTCGCGCGCCAGCTTCGCGGTGGTGACGGCTTCGCGCACGCTCTTGCAGCCGGCCGTGTTCGGCAGCACGGTGACTTTCAGTTCGCGGATCAGCGACCAGAACTGGTCGCCGGTCTTGCCGCCCGCGGTTTCGCGGCGCACCGACACGGTCACGATTTCGCTCGCCGCGGCGCGGATCGCGTCCTGCATGATCTTCGGCGACGGATACAGCGCGCTGCCGATCAGAAGGCGCGAGGAAAATTCCCTGTCGTAGAGTTTGACTTTGGTCATGCGTCTGCTCCGTACACAGTCGTCATGCCCGGCCTTGTGCCGGGCATCCACGTCTTGGCAGTGAATCGAGAAAGACGTGGATGGCCGGGACAAGCCCGGCCATGACGTCCGGAGCGATCCCGATTGTTCTCGTCATTGCGAGCGTAGCGAAGCAATCCAGACAAAACTTGCTGCGAACGAAGAATGGATTGCTTCGTCGCTAACGCTCCTCGCAATGACGAACAAATTGCTTTGACCATTTCACCCTCCCTGCCGTGGCGTGAGGATTTCCACCGCGTCGTTGTCGTTGAGCAGCGTCTCGGCCCAGCGTGCGCGGGGCACCACGTCGTAATTTACGGCGACGGCCAGATGCGTACCTTCGTAATCGAGTTCGGCCAGCAGCGCGTCGACATGCGTGGCCTTGGTCTCGACGCGCTCGCCGTTTACAATCAGAAACATTGGACGATCACGAACATTGCATCACCTCGTTGTCGATAGCGCCGCGCTCGACATAGGCCAGCGTCAGTTCCGCAAGGGCAGGCGCCAGCAGGAAGCCGTGGCGATAGAGCCCGTTGACGGAAATGTGCGTGGCTTCGACGGCGATGCGCGGCAGGTTGTCGGGGAAGGCGGGGCGAAGTCCCGCGCCAAACTCAAGAATACGCGCTTCGCCGAACGCCGGATGCACCGCGTAGGCGGCGCTGAGCAGTTCGAGTGCGGAGCGCACGCTGACGCCGGTGTCCTCGCTCTCGATCGAGGTGGCGCCGAGCATGAAGCGGTTGCCGTCGCGCGGGATCACGTAGAGCGTCCAGCGCGGATGAAGGAAGCGAACCGGACGCGACAGTTGCACGTCGGGCGTCTCGATCACGATCATCTCGCCCTTGACGCCGCGCAGATCGGGATGCCGGTCGCGCGCCCCGAGACCCCGGCAGTCGATCACGATGCCGTTCTCTCCGGCGAGATCGTCAGGTTCGCAGTCGCTGCCGAACTTGATCGTGCCGCCGGCTGCCGCGAGCCTGGCATGCAGTTCAGGCAGAACGCTGCGCGGCTCGAGATGACCCTCGCGGGGAAAGAACAGCGCTTCACGGAAACGTCCATCGAGGGACGGTTCGAGTTCCGCGATCTCCTCGGCATCGAGGCGGGTGTGGTCGGTCGTCAACCTGGCGAAGCGGTCGAAGTCGGAGCGGTCGCGCGGATGCGCCACCACCAGCGAACCGTTGAACGGGGTGTCCGGCACATGCTCGCGCCACAAATCGAGCGAGCGGATGCCGAGCCGGGTGATGACCGGCTCGGAGCCTTCGCGCTCGCACCACGGCGCCAGCATGCCGCCGGCCCAGTGGCTGGTCGCCTGCATCATTGCGGCGTCGCCGCGCTCATGCAGCGTGACGTCATAGCCCGCGCGCGCGAACAGCAATGCCTGCCATGAGCCGGCAATGCCCGCACCGATAATACTGATGGAAGATTCCCCTCGCGGAGATTTGGCTTTCTGTAGCATCCCTGTCCCTTCGCCGGCATGACCCGGATCAGGTTCAAAGGGTCACCGCGCACACTGCGGTATCTCAGCTCCACGCCGGAGCCCCCCTCGGAACATCGATACGATAGACCCGATGCTGGAGCGTTTCAATGGGCGGTCGGGCAATACCTCCGAGCTTTTTCGCATCGCGGGAGCGCGTTTTCGGAACTTCAGGCGTCGGCGAAAGACGCCTGTTTGCCGGGAATGCCGGTGAACGCGATGACGCTCTCGCACCATTTCGCCACCCGCAACAGCTTCAGATTCTCGCCGTAGGGTGCGACGAGCTGAATGCCAAGCGGCAGACCGCGCGGTCCGATTCCCGCGGGCAGCGAGATCGCAGGCACGCCGAGCGTGGTCCACGGCACGCACAATCCCGGATCGCCGGTATCGGCCAGTCCTTCCGGAGCTTCGCCGGTGGCAGGTGCGGTGAGGACGGCGTCGAAGCCTGAAATCGCATTGCTGAATTCTGCGCGCAGGGCGAGCTGCCGGTTACGCGCGGCGATGTAGTCCGTGGCGGAAATCGCCGCGCCGCGTTCGACCAGCGCCTGAAGACGCGCGCTGGTCTTGTCCGGATATTTCGCCACGAGAGCGGCGAAGTTGCTGGCGCCCTCGGCGCCGCACAAAGTGGCGGACAGCGCAGGGAGTTCCGCGAAGCCATTCGGCGGCGTGAACTTTTCCACTCTCGCGCCAGCGGCGTTCAGCGCAGCGGCGATCTTTTCCAGCAGCGCGCTTTGATAAGGCTCCAGCACGGGGGCCGATGCCGGATGGACCCAGGCAATGCGCGGCGACGGATAGGGATCGACGCCGTCGCCGGAAATCCTGAACGTCTCGTGGTGCGCGGAACCGGGGCCGCCGG
>JAGVII010000586.1 GCA_020056155.1 Afipia sp. | reverse complement strand
GAGTTGAGGACCGCGAACAGCCACGCTGCGATGAAGCTGGCGCCAATAGCCGCCAGCGCACCGGCGTAAAGCGCGGTTACGCGATGAGCGCCACCGACTTTCCTGAGATAGCCCGCGAGCGCTGCGATAACGAGCATCGCCTCGAGACCCTCACGCAGCAATATGACGGCAGCCTGGACGAATGCGTTGGACATGGAAGACCTTGTGACCTGATGGCGGGCTCGTTCTATCGCGGCCGAAATCGAAATTAAAGTACGCCTGAGCCGCACCAAACCGTGACCCGAGACGAGGATCGAGGAAATGCCTCGTAACTCTTGGTTTCTTGCATTTCCGCAATTTTAGAATAGTTCGATTCAGCCTTCGTCGCCGGTGACAAGGCGAAGCTTGGCAGGCGTCCTGTCCGGCAGCGCCCCACCCAACCGCTCGACGTGAAACAGCATGAGCGTGAGAACCACGATCGCAATAGCCTGATGGGCCAGCCCAAGGTCGATCGGGACCTGATTGAGCAACGTCAGGATGCCAACGACGGCCTGAAAGATCATCGCCGCCATGATACAGAGCGAGCCCGTAACGATGGCGGGGCTGGTGCGGGAACGGATCGCGTCGACCGCATGGACAATCGCCAGCGCGACGAGCGTATAGGCGATCATCCGGTGGGTGAACTGAACCGTGAGCGTGTTGTCGAAGAAATTTCGCCACCACGGCTGCTCGAAGAAAAGCCGCGCGGCTGACGGAATAAACGCGCCGTCGATCTGCGGCCATGTGTTGAACACGCGGCCCGCGCGCAAACCGGCAACGAGCGCGCCGAAATAAAGCTGCAGGAACAGGAGCGCCAGCAGAATCCTGCCGGTGACCTTCACCCGCACTGGCGCAACCGATGGCGGACGAACCTGCAACTGGCGCAACGTCCATACGATCGCGGAGAAGATAAAGAGCGCCAGCATGAAGTGTATCGCAAGCCGATACTGCGACACCGAGACACGTCCGGAGAGTCCCGACGTCACCATCCACCAGCCCACTGCGCCCTGCGCGCCGCCGAGGACGAAGATGATCCACAATCGGCGCTTCAGTTCTGATGACAGAAATCCACGCCACAGGAACCAGAGAAACGGCAGCAGGAACACCGCGCCGATCAACCGTCCCAGCAGCCGATGGGCCCACTCCCACCAGAAAATGGTCTTGAATTCGGCGAGGCTCATTCCGCGATTCATTTCCCGATACTGCGGAATGGTCTTGTAAGCCTCGAATTGCCTGCTCCATTCGGCATCCGTCAGCGGCGGAATGGTGCCGGTGACCGGCTTCCATTCGACGATCGACAGGCCGGATTCCGTCAGCCGCGTAGCTCCGCCGACCATCAGCGTGCAGACAACGAGAGCCGCGACAATGACCAGCCACGCGCGAACGCTCCGCATGCCTGCGGCGCTGCTCTCTGTGTCAGTTGCGATTGACGTCATGATCCTAAAATGCAGCCTTGAATGAATTCGCGCGGTCCTTATAGTCGCCGCACCCTTTCACGCAAGCCGCGTGTTTACAGCCACCAGCACAATTCTGTTATGACAATCCGCAAACGAAAACTCATCGGAACTATCGGTCTTCTGGTGCTGGTCGTTGTCTGGTCCCTTGCGGGCATGGTTATCGCCCAGACGCCCTGGCTTGCGGCATCGAAGCTGGCTCAGGCGATCTTTTACGTGGTGGCCGGTCTGGGCTGGGTCCTTCCGGCGATGCCGCTGATCGCATGGATGTCGCGGCCGGACCCTCAGCCGTAGTTCGTGGCAAGTTCCTGCACTTGCGTTTTCGGCGTCCTTGCCGTGAGTCCAGAAAGAACCACGCGCAGCGCGCGGAGTGAGCTTCGCCGCCCATCCCAGGCGATCCTCGGCAAAGCCATCAGATCCGACTGACCGTCCGCCCCTACGACGCCCTGCCCCGCGGACACTGCGCTGGCAAATCCCGCCTCCCGCGCCAGCATCATTTCCCGGGGACCGAAACAATCCGGTCCGCCGAATGGATATGCGAAATGCCGGCATGGACCATCGAGCGCGGTTTCCAGCACCGTGCGACCCATGGTCATTTCTCTCAGCGCAGTCGTGCCCTTGGTGCGCGCCAGATTTGGATAGTTGACGGTCGCACTTCCGATTGTTGCCTGCGGATCGCGCGCCAGCTTGGCGAGATCCTGCCAATTCATCGCCAAATCACGCGAGGCGGCGTCGATGTCCACGCCGTAACGCCCGCAGAGGTCGCCAATTGCAATCGCAACGTCATCCGGCGACAGCGTCATCATCCAGGCGTGCAGGACGTCATAAAGCTGATACTTCGCCGCGAGGCTGGCGGCGAAAAAATGGTGCTCGGCGCGGTTCATCACCAGCCCGATGCAGGCATTGCGCGCGACAACCTGCTCCAGCGCCAGCCACCACGCCTTGCCGATGCCATCGACAAAGCCGGTAGGTATGTAGAGCGCGAACGGCACGCGGTGATGCGACAGCACCGGATAGGCGAAGGTCATGAAATCACGATGGCCGCCATCGAACGTCATACAGACGAAGCGGCGTGCAGGGACAGCTTGCCGGGAGCGTTCAGCCGCCTCGTCGATGGACACAATGTCAAAGTTCCAGCGCTTCAGCGCCGAGATGGCGCGATCGAGGAATCCTGGGGTGATGTCGCGCAATCGCAACGGCTGGAAAGGATCGTCGCGCCGCGGCCTGACGTGTTCGAACTTGAGGATCGCTCCAGCCCCGCCGGTTCTTCGTTCGCAGGCATGCGACAGGCCAGTGAAATAGGCCAATTCCAGCCCCATATCCGCCAGCATCCCCCTCCGAAACAGCACGTGGTCATCCTTCCCGCGAGCCGGTGCCCAGCTACGCCCCTATTCTCATTACTCTTTGTTGACATTTCTTTGAATAAGGTCGGCCAAAGCCGCAAATCTCGAAATGCCCTAGAATTCAGGTCCGCTGATGGCCATGGCTGCAGAACTTCACGGCTCCGACGCAAACGCTCCGGCGTATCCCGTGGCGGGCCGCATCGCGCGAGTCGATGTCAGTCGCGACATGGCCGCGGCCGAGATAAGCTGGCGAGCGTTCGAAGGAGCCGACTTTCTCCTCACACCCTATCAGCGCTTCGAGCTTCTCGATGCCTGGCAGCAAAGCGTTGGCAAGGATGAAGGCGCAGCACCATTCGTCGTTGTTGCCAGCGATGCGAACAATCAGCCGTTGCTGTTGCTCCCGCTTGTTGTCTACCGGGAGAACGGCGCAAAGATCGCCCGTTTCATGGGCGGCAAGCATCCAACGTTCAACATGGCGCTGTGGCGCCGCGATTTCGCGGAAACAGTCACTGCAGCCGAACTCGACGCACTGATCGGGGCCATTCGCATGCAGCCGGATGGCGTCGATGTCCTGGCGTTCACGCAGCAGCCAAAGCAATGGCGAAATATCACGAACCCGCTGGCATCGCTTGCCGCACAGCCGTCGACCAATCCCTGCCCCATGATGACCATGACTCCCGGTTGCAAGCCCGAGGAGCGCGTCAGCACCTCGACGCGGCGGAGATTGCGCAACAAGGAACGCAAACTCCAGGCCCTTCCGGGCTATCGCTATTTCGTGGCGACAACCGACGATGACATCAATCGCCTTCTGGACGGCTTCTTTGTCATCAAACCGCAACGAATGGCGCTTTCAAAATTGCCGGATGTCTTCTCGGATCCGGCCACGAAGGCGTTCGTTCGGAACGCGTGTCTGGCGAAACTTCCGAACGGCGCACGCGCCATCGAAGTTCACGCGCTGGAATGTGACGCGGAGCTGATTTCGATTTTCGCCTGCGTCGCGGACGGTGAGCGGTTTTCGACCATGTTCAACACGTATACGATCTCGGAAAACGCGCGTTACAGCCCCGGCCTGATCCTGCTGCGCTACATGATCGACCACTTCGGCGACCTCGGCTACAGCTCGCTCGATTTCGGCGTCGGATCGGACGACTACAAAATGACCTTCTGCAAGGACGACGAGCCGCTGCTCGATGCCTTCATTCCGTTGACGGCCCGCGGCAGGTTCGCGGCATTCGGCATGTCATCTCTGACCCACGCCAAGCGCCTGGTGAAGCATAATCCTGCGCTCATGCAGATGGCGCAGCTCCTGCGCAACGCAATCTCGCGTTCATCGTAATCCCGACGCAAAAACTCAGGCTGCAGCGATCCGTTCACCCGGCGCGCCGAGGTCCATTGCCTTCAATGGTGCATCCAGGATGGTCACACCGGCGAAGCCGGACGCGAGCAGTTGGCTCTTCATCACATCGCGGGCGGATGCAGTTATTGCCGGATCGGGAATGATGACGGCATGAGCCTGCGCCGCGATGACGCTGGCAGGCAGGTCTGTCGCAGTGCCAGCATCCAGCACGACGTAGTCATACGCACGCGAGAGCGCATCGATTGCAAGATTGATCCTCGGTAATTGCAGGAGCTGGCGCTGAGAAGGTTCCCGCCCCGCCCCTACGATATGGACGCCGGACAGACGATCCTTGGTAATGATCTCGCTGAACGAAGCTGCTCCCTGCATCAGTTCCGTCAGTCCCGGGGATGCCGGATCGGCGGATACCGCGGCAAGTGTCGGGGACGCCATTGCAAGATCAACCAGCACGACTTTCGAGCTTCGCGAGAGCAACCGCGCGAGCGTCAGCGCGACCAATGTCACGCTTTC
>JAGVII010000176.1 GCA_020056155.1 Afipia sp. | reverse complement strand
CTGCCGGAGCGGCTGCCGCGGTCGTGGCTGCGGAGGCCGGGGACGCAGGCTTGGCTTGCGGCTGGGTCTGCGCCTGCTGCGAACGCTCAAGCGGGATGACGCGCGGCGGTGCGCTTTTGGCTGTCTTCGTCGGCTCGGGTGATTTCGCCTTCGACTTAGCGGGGGCAGCCGGTTTCGCCGCAACGGGCTTCGCGGGTTCGGGGTCCGATCCGCGCAGGCCGACGCTGCGCGACAGCTTGCTGAAGAAGCCTTCGGACGAGCCTGCGCTGGCATTGGCGGACGCGGCGCCCGGCGTCGTGCTGGTCACGGCCACCACCGGCTCGCTGTTGGACGAGGTGAAGCTGAACGACGGCGCGGGTTCGGGCGCCTTTGGAATCGTCGCATGCGCGGGCACGGTGCCCGGCGCGGGCTGATTGGACGAAACGGCGTAGTCGGTGACGTCCCTGTCGATCGCGGCCTCGCCTTCCGGCAGCTTGGATGCGAACACCGGATGCATGCCGCCGTCGATGCCCGCGCGCGAACGCGCGGTCGGCGTGCCGCGCGAGATCAGCTGCGCGGTCTTCAATTCGTCCTGGCGCTGTTTGTCCTGAACGGCTTCGGCGATCTCCGGCGAAACCTGATAGGCCGGGCACTGCGCAGAGGCGTTGAAAGCCAGCGGGCGGGTCGCACCGGGCGGCTTCTCCGCGTCGAAGACATATTTCTTCTCGCAGAAGTCGACCTTCGGCTCCTGCCTGGTGACCTCGAAGTGATCGTTGCCTTCCTTGATCATCTTCCAGAACGCCATGTGCGGACTGTTGCGATGACGGGCCATGTTCTGCGGCGTCATGCGGAACGGATAGGCCTGGACCTGAAATGCGTTCTGGCCGCCGAAGAAGGATTCGCGGCCGAGCGCATAGATTTCGGAGATCTGCTCGTCGGTCATCGCGTAGCAGCCGCGCGACGAGCAGTCGCCGTGCACCATCAGCTGCGAGCCGGTGCGGCCCCATGCCTTGTCGTAGGCATTCGGGTAGCCCATGTTGAACGACAGGAAATACGACGACGTCGGATTCATCTGCGCCGGCGTGATCGAGTAGAAGCCTTCGGGGGCCTGCCGGTCGCCTTCCTTGATCTTCGGTCCGAGGTCTCCCGACCAGCGGCAGATCGGATAGGTCTTGAGCAGCGCGAACCTGCCTTCGCGAGTCTGCTTCCAGACCTCAAGCTCCGCTTCCTGCTTGAACAGGCGGACAAGCATCGGCGATGCCTTGTCCATGTTCTTGGTTTCGATTTCGGCAAGCAGCTTGTCGGGGATCGGGCGATTGGCTTTTGAACTGGGCGAGAGCTGTTCGCCGTTGCATCCGGACAGCAGCACGCCAGCCGCGAGCGCAGCCGCCGTGACGAGCGCCCGTACATGCGTGCGGTCGATCAATGCAAGGCTCCCAATGCCAAGGCTTCCAATGCCAAGGCTTCCAATGCGAAGGCTCCGCGGCAGATCGGCAATCCCCATACTCCGGCTAGACCAAGACGAGACCCCAAGAAGACCGGATCGCTAGATCGTCTCCCGACAAAGTGGCGCGCGATAGGCGGCCGGAAAACGATGCCCGTCCAAACAGGCCGCACGTGTTTTCGTCGTAAAAGCAGCGTTCGCTCTTTGGCTAAAAACGTGCGTGAGCAATTGATCAATTATTATCCTTAAATAGCCCCCGGTCGCAAGCCGAAGCGATCGCAACCGAAAGCTTCGGCTGCTTTATAGTCAACGCTAAGTAAATCAAAACACAGGTGAAAAGCGGCTGGCGCCGCAACAAGCCCGTCCCAAAAAAGCCATGATGTCGCCGCGCTTCATTCAAAGGACGATTTAACGCGCGCGGCGGTTCGTGGAACCCGAGGACGCAGGCGAGGTTCGATCAGCCGAGCTTGCGGCCGATATCGAGGAACTTCTGCCGGCGCTGGTTCCGCACCGCCTTGGAGTCGAGGCTCCGCATGTCGTTGAAGGCCTGGGCGACGGCGTCGCCGGTCCGCGCAATCATCGCTGCCGGATCGCGGTGCGCGCCGCCCGGCGGTTCCTTCAGGATGGTGTCGATCACGCCGAAGCGGGCGAGATCCTGCGCGGTGATCTTGAGATTGGTCGCGGCTTCCTGTGCCTTGGCTGAATCGCGCCACAGGATCGACGCCGCACCTTCCGGAGAGATCACGCTGTACACCGCGTGTTCGAGCATCAGCACGCGGTTCGCGGTGGCGATGGCGATGGCGCCGCCCGAGCCGCCTTCACCGATGATGACAGCGACATTGGGCACACCGAGATTGAGGCAGGCGTCGGTGGAGCGCGCGATTGCTTCTGCCTGTCCGCGCTCCTCGGCGCCGATGCCGGGATAGGCGCCTGCGGTATCGACCAGTGAGAGAACGGGAATGCCGAAGCGATCCGCCATTTCCATCAGCCGCACGGCCTTGCGATAGCCTTCGGGCTTGGCCATGCCGAAATTGTGCTTCAGCCGGGTTTCGGTGGTCGAGCCCTTCTCCTGGCCGATCACGCAGATGCTCTCGCCTCTGAAACGGCCGAAGCCGCCGATCAGCGCTTCGTCGTCGCCGAACTTGCGGTCGCCCGCGAGCGGCGTGAACTCGGTGATGAGTTCCTTGATGTAATCCACGCAATGCGGCCGCAGCGGATGACGCGCGACCTGGGTTTTCTGCCAGGGCGTCAGGTCGGCATAAAGATCGGTGAGCGCCTGCGCCGCCTTTTCTTCGATGCGCGACACTTCCTCGCTGATGTCGCTGCCGCTGGCGGCAAGCGCACGCAACTCGTCCACCTTGGAATCGAGTTCGGCGACGGGCTTCTCAAAATCCAGATAACTGCGCATCAGGTCCGGCATGTGACAAATATATAAGGATTGGGGCGTTCAGGCGAAGGGCGTCTAAAACGGATATTTCAGCTGCGGGCAACGTCTGGTGCGCCTTTCAAGTCAAGAAGCGGTCCCAAGTCAAGCGCCGCGGTGAAAACGGCCGATATTGCTGGGCTTTTCACTTGTCGGCCAGAGGGTGCAGATCGCGCACCAGGCTCTTCAGCCGCTCCTCGACGATATGGGTGTAGATCTGCGTCGTGGAAATGTCGGTGTGGCCGAGCAGCGTCTGGACGATCCGCAGGTCCGCTCCATTGTGAAGCAGGTGACTCGCAAAGGCGTGGCGCAGCACATGCGGACTGACGAGGCGCGGCGCGATGCCGGCGG
>JAGVII010000377.1 GCA_020056155.1 Afipia sp. | reverse complement strand
TTGTCGTCGGGCCAGTTGTCGACATGGTCGTCGAGCTTGCATTGCAGATAGTAGCGGCTGCGGTGCGACGAGCGCATCGAGCACAGCGCGAAGCCGCGTTCGTGATTGTTGTAGATCAGTTCCGGAGAGACGGGCGGCGTCTCTGAAAGGAGTCCGAGCCAGCCGAACGGATAGACCCGCTCGTACTCCTTTGGCTTGACGCTCTGACGGCTGACGCCATGAAAGCCGTCGCAGCCGGCGATGAAATCGCCGATGATCTCGTGGCTGACGCCGTCCTTGACGTAACGCACCCGCGGCTGGTCGCCATCGAAGTCATGCAGGCTGACATCGTCGGCGTCGTAGACGGTGGTGAGTCCCGCTGCGAGGCGCGCGTCCATCAGGTCGCGGGTCACTTCGGTCTGCCCGTAGACGGTTACCGTTTTGCCGGTCGCTTTGGTCATGTCGATCCGGTGGCGTGCGCCGCCGAACGCCAGTTCGATGCCGTGATGGATCAGGCCGTCATGATGCAGCCGCTCCGCGACGCCGACTTCCTCCAGCAGGTCGACGGTGCCCTGTTCGAGCACGCCCGCCCGGATTCGCCCCAGGATGTAGTCGCGATCCTTGCGCTCGAAAATGACGTTGTCGATGCCGTAGCGGTGCAGCAATTGTCCGAGCAGCAATCCGGCCGGGCCTCCGCCGATGATGGCAACCTGTGTCCGCACCGTCTGTCTCTCCCGGCGCCCTTGCGAATATGGTTTTGCACGCCGCCGAAATTGATTATACCAGATAACAATATCGGGAAAGGCCGTACAAAGCCTTGCGCATCATACCAATGACAGGTGCGGAAAGCATTGCAAATGGCCGATAACTTCTATCTGAATGGCTGAAATCGATACGGGATGGTGCACCGCAAATAGCCTCATCCCGCCATCGTTAACGACTGTCAGAAACGTCAAAAGAGTTTCAAGGGAGGATAACATGAAGACTTTAACCTGGACCGCCGCGGTTCTTGCCGCCGCGATGGCTTTGCCCGGTGCGACGCTCGCGCAGGACATCACCATCGGCATCAGCATCAGCACCACCGGCCCCGCGGCGGCGCTCGGCATACCCGAGAAGAACGCGCTTGAGTTCGTGCCGACCGAGATCGGCGGCGCCAAGATCAAGACCATCGTGCTGGACGACGCCGGCGATCCGACCGCCGCCACCACCAATGCGCGCCGGTTCGTAACCGAATCCAACGCCGATATCATTATCGGTTCGTCGACCACGCCGCCGTCGATCGCGATTTCGACCGTCGCCAACGAAGTCGGTGTGCCGCAGTTCAGCCTTGCGCCGATTCCGATCACTCCGGCCCGCGAGAAGTGGACCGCCGTGCTGCCGCAGCCGGTGCCAATCATGGGCAAGGTGCTCTACGAGCACATGAAGAAGAACAACATCAAGACCGTCGGCTATATCGGCTTTTCGGATTCCTACGGCGACCTCTGGCTGAACGATCTGAAAACCCAGACCGCCGCCATGGGCGGCATCAAGATCGTCGCTGAGGAGCGTTACGCGCGCCCCGATACTTCGGTGGCGGGTCAGGTGCTGAAGCTGGTCGCGGCCAATCCCGATGCCATCCTGATCGGCGCATCGGGCACCGGCGCGGCACTGCCGCAGTCGGCGCTGCGCGAGCGCGGCTACAAGGGCTTGATCTACCAGACCCACGGTGCGGCCAGCATGGATTTCATCCGCATCGGCGGCCCGTCGGCGGAAGGCGTCATCATGGCGGCCGGTCCGGTGATGGCTCCGGAAGGCCAGCCCGACAGCGCCTTGACCAAGAAGCCGGGCATGGCGCTGAACACCGCCTACGAGAAGAAATATGGCGCCAACACCCGCAGCCAGTTCGCGGGCCACATGTACGATGCCTTCGAAGTCATGAAGCGCGTCGTGCCGGTTGCCCTGAAGAAGGCCAAGCCCGGCACGCCGGAATTCCGCGAGGCGATCCGTCAGGCTTTGCTCTCGGAGAAGGAAATCGCGGCCAGCCAGGGCGTCTACAACTTCACCGAAAAGAACCGTTTCGGCACCGATGACCGCTCGCGCATCATTCTGACCGTGAAGAACGGCAAGTATGAAGTCGTGAAGTAAGCGGGACGAACTTTCGTTCTGACGAATGCCCGGCCTCGTGCCGGGCATTTTCGTTTGGCGCCTATTAAATCAGAGTTGATGTCATGGCCGGGTTTGTCCCGGCTATCCCGACCAGGATGGCACTGTGCCCGGTTTATCGCGATCACCGGGACAAGCCCGGTGATGACAGATGAGAGAGCGATACAGCGCGCTGCCCTCGTGCTGGAATCCGTCATCCTGAGGTGCAAGCTTTTGCGAGTCTCGAAGGATGACGGTCTGAAATCGCCGTCGCCCATCGAGGCCTCCACTTCGTTCCGGCGCCTCAGGGTGACGGCTCATTCCCATGCTACAGCTTGCCTTCTTCGCCCCGCTGGAATCCGAGATAGCTCGCCACCACGCGCTGGTCGCCGCGGATCTCAATGGCCGGGCCGCTCATGATGAACTCGCCGAGTTCCATCACATAGGCGCGGTCGGCGATCTCAAGCGCGGCGCGGGCGTTCTGCTCGACCAGCAGCACCGATACACCGGCCTGCCGCAACTCGCCGATGGTGCGGAAAATATCGGCGACGATCAGCGGCGCGAGGCCGAGCGACGGCTCGTCCAGCATCAACAGGCGCGGCTGGCTCATCAGCGCGCGGCCCATTGCCAGCATCTGCTGTTCGCCGCCGGAGAGCGTGCCGGCGAGCTGGGTGCGGCGCTCCTTCAGGCGCGGGAACAGGGCATAGACGAGCTCCTGCTCGGTTGCGGATTTCGCGCGCGAGACGCGAAAGCCGCCGAGTTGCAGGTTCTCCTCGACCGTCATGGTGCCGAACAGCTCGCGATGTTCGGGCACGATGCACAGCCCCGCCGCGACACGGTCCTCGATCTCGAGGCGGGAAATCTGCTGGCCCGAAAAAATCACGCTGCCGGTCAGCGGCAGGATGCCCATGATGGCATTGAGCAGGGTGGTTTTGCCCGCGCCGTTGGCGCCGACAATGGTGACGATCTCGTTGGCGTTGACGTCGAGGGTGGCGCCGCGCACGGCTTCGACCTTGCCATAGGCGATGTGCGCGTTTTCGACCGCCAGCAGTTTCGTCATGACGCGGTCCCCAGATAGGCCTTGATCACGTCGGGGTTGGCGCGGACGGCGGCAGGCTTGCCTTCGGCGATCTTGGTGCCGAATTCCAGCACCACGATGCGGTCCGCAATGTCCATCACGAAACCCATGTCGTGCTCGACCAGAAGGACCGACATACCCTCGGCGCGCAACTGGCGCAGCAGCGACGCCAGCTTCTGCTTTTCCATGTGGCGCAGTCCGGCGGCCGGCTCGTCGAGCAGCAGCAGGATCGGATCGACGCAGAGCGCGCGGGCGATTTCCACAATGCGCTGCTGGCCGAGCGAGAGACTCCCCGCCAGCTGATGCATCTGGTCGCCGAGACCGACGCGCTCGATCTGTCTGGCGGCCTCGGTGAGCAGGGCGGCTTCGTCCTTGCGGTCCAGCCGCAGCATGCTGGCGATTGCGCCGGAATGGCCGCGCAGATGGGTGCCGATGGCGACGTTCTCCAGCACGCTCATGTCGGGCACGAGCTTGACGTGCTGGAAGGTGCGGGCGACGCCGAGCCTGGCGATATCCTGCGGCGGGGCGTTGTCGACGGTGTGGCCGAGAATGGAAATCGTGCCGCTCGACGAGCGCAGCACGCCGGTGATGAGATTGAAGGTGGTGCTCTTGCCCGCGCCGTTCGGCCCGATCAGGGCGACGATCTCGCCTGCGTTGACGTTGAAGGAGACATCGTTGACGGCGATGACGCCGCCGAACTGTTTGCGCGCGGCCTGAACATCGAGCAGCGTTTCCGAGGTGGCGACGGCCTTGCTGCGCGGCGGCAGCGGCTCCACCGCCTGCGGACGGGGCGGTTTCGCGGAACTGAATTTCAGCAGGGCGGCGAGGCGCGGCCACATGCCGCCCGGTGCGATTTGCAGCAGCGTCACCAGCAGCAAGCCGAAAATCACCGTCTCGAGCTGCGCATTGCCGTGGAACACGACGGGCAGGAAGCTCTGCAGGAATTCCTTGAGCACCACGACGATGCCCGCGCCGAGGACCGCACCCCAGACGTAACCCGCGCCGCCGACCACGGCGATGAACAGATACTCGATGCCGGCGTTCAGGCCGAACGGCGTCGGGTTCACCGCGCGCTGGAAATGGGCGTAGAGCCAGCCGGACAGGCCGGCGAGCACGGCGGCATAGATGAAGACCAGCAGCTTGGCGCGCGCGGTCTGCACCCCGAACGCTTCCGCCGCGATATGGCCGCGGCGCAGCGCGCGGATCGCGCGGCCTGTTCGCGAGTCGAGCAGGTTCATCGTCAGCAGCGCGCAGAGAATCACCGCGAACCAGATCGCAAAATAGATCCGGCCGGGATCGGTGAATTGCAGCGCGCCGACCGACAGCGGCGGAATTCCCGAAATGCCGTCGTTGCGTCCGACCAGCTCCAGCTTGCTGAACAGATAGAACAGGCTGATGCCCCAGGCGATGGTGCCGAGCGGCAGATAGTGGCCCGACAGGCGCACGGTTATGAGCCCAAGGATGACGGCCGCGACTCCGCTGACGATCAGCGACAGCGGCAATGTCAGCCACGGCGACAGCCCGTAGGAGGTGGTGAGAATCGCGGTGGTGTAGGCGCCGAAACCGCAAAACGCCGCCTGGCCGAACGAGGTGAGGCCGCCGACGCCGGTCAGCAGCACGAGGCCCATCGCCACCAGCGCGGCCAGCCCGATATTGTCGAGCAGCACGATCCAGAACGGCGGCATGCCGGGAATGAACGGAAGGCCCGCCATCACCAGCGCGAATACGATAATGCCCCAACGCTGAGCCATCAGTGTCCCGAATCCGAAGTTCGTATCATTTCGCAGCACCTTCCGTAACGAACTTCGGATTCGAAAGGACACTGAAATAATATAGTTCCAGTGTGGTTTTGGTTCGCAAGTCCGCATACGGAGCGCGCCGAAAGCAATAATGCGGATTTGCGAACCACCACACTGGGTTAATCCTCTTCCTCTTCGACCTCTGGCGACGCCAGCGAGCGCAGGATCAGGACCGGCAGCAGCAGCGTGAAGACGATGACCTCCTTGAAATTGCTGGCGTAGAACGACGAGAACGCCTCGACGATGCCGACCACCAGAGCGGCGGCGGCAGTGAGGGGATAGCTCACGAGGCCGCCGATGATGGCGGCGACGAAGCCTTTCAGGCCGATCAGGAATCCGGTGTCGTAGTAGATCGTCGTAATGGGAACGATCAGGATTCCCGAGATCGTGCCAATGATCGCGGCCAGCAGGAACGCGACCTGCCCGGACAGCGTGGTGCGGATGCCGACGATGCGCGCGCCGAGGCGGTTGACCGCGGTGGCGCGCAGTGCCTTGCCGTACAGCGTATAGCCGAACAGCAGCCACAGCCCGACGATCAGCAGGATGGTGATGGCGTAGATGCCGATGCTCTGGCCGGTGAACCGCAGCGGGCCGATCGTGAAGGCCGCCGCCGAAATCGCCGGCGCGCGCAATCCTTCGGGGCCGAAGAACACCAGCCCCAGCCCCTGCAACGCGAGATGCATGCCGACCGACGCGATCAGCAGCACCAGCACCGAGGCGTGCGCGATCGGCTGATAGGCGATGCGATAGAGATAAAGGCCGATCGGCGCGACGATCACGATCGACAGCAGGAAGTTGATGGCCACGCCGTTCTGCCGTCCGGCCATCGCGGTGGCGATGCCCCAGATCGCCAGCGGCAGCACGATGTTGAGCGCCAGCGACCGCAGTAACCGCCGTGCGCTCATGACGTTGCGGCCGGAGACCATATCGAAGCAGAACGCGACGACGCCCATGCCGAGCGCCAGCAGCGCGGTGCCCGGCACCTTGCCGGTGGCCAGCGTGGCGTAGGTCAGCGCGCCGAAGGTGATGAATTCGCCCTGCGGGATCAGGATGACGCGGGTCACCGCGAACACCAGCACGAGCGCGAGCCCGAGCAGCGCGTAGATCGCGCCGCTGGTTATTCCGTCCTGCAGCAGGAACAGAAGGATCGTGCTATCCAAGGCGTCCCCTCACGCAACGCGCACATGCGGATGGAAGGGTCCGCCGGCACCAAAAGCGGCGGTTGAATTCCGCCATCGGTATTTGATATGTTTCATAACAATTATCGAGTATAATCACAAGCCCGATCGGCCCACGCCGTTCGAGGCGCCCTTATAACAACCGACGACGGGAAGCGCACGATGGCTGTTTCCAGAACCGCGAGCGCCGGTGCGGCGAAGGCCAGAAAGCGGCCGGCGCGTCCGTCGTCACGCCCAGCACAGCGCTCCGCGCCGCCCGCGGACGCGGTCCAGATCGGCGACCTGGCGGAGTTCCTAGGCTACTCGCTCAAGCGGGCGCAACTGCGGATTTTCGAGGATTTCATACGCTGCGTCGCGCCGCTGCAACTGACCCCGGCGCAGTTTTCCGTCCTGATGCTGGTGGAAACCAATCCGGGACGCAACCAGACCGAAATCGCCAGCACGCTCGGTATCCTGCGGCCGAATTTCGTCGCCTTGCTGGACGAACTGGAAAGCCGCGACCTGTGCGCGCGGAGCCGGTCCAGCAACGACCGCCGCTCGCATATCCTGCGGTTGACCGACAAGGGCCGTGCGGTTCTGTCGCGGGCGCGAAAGCTGATCGAGGCGCGGCACGAAGCCCGGCTCAGGGAGCTGCTCGGCGACAACAACCGCGACCTGCTGCTGACGATGCTGGGCAAGATCGCGAAGGAATTCTAGATTCTCCACTGATCGTCATTCCGGGGCGCGAGCGCTGGCGAGCGAACCCGGAATCTCGAAGTTGTTGCCGATGAACTCCTCTGGATTCCGGATCAGCCCGCTGCGCGGGCCGTCCGGAATGACAGCAGAGGTTGTAGCTCGCAATGACGAAGGAGTTACGGATCCACCAGAATGATGCGGATGTCGTTGACGTTGGTCAGCGTCGGGCCGGTGTTGAGCAGATCGCCCGTGGCGGTGAAGAACGCGGTGGCGTCGTTGTTGTCGAGGTACGCCTTCGGATCGAGTTTGAGTTCGCGGATCTTTGCGAAGGTGTGCTGATCGAGGATCGCGCCGGCCGGATCGGCCGGATGTCCCGCGCCGCCGTCTGCGCCGTCGGTGTCTCCCGCGAGCACGGAAATGCCCGATGTGTCCGCAAACAGGCTTGCAAGCGCGAGCACGTATTCCTGATTGGGGCCGCCGCGCCCGCTGCCGCGCACCGTGACGGTGAGTTCGCCGCCGGAGAGAACCGCCAGCTTCTTTCCTTCGGCGTGGGCCTTCAGCGCGATCCGCGCATGGGCGGCGGCGACGTCGCGCGCTTCGCCCTCGAGGTCGGCGCCGAGCGCGACGATCTCGTAACCGGCGTTGCGCGCAACCCTGACCGCGGCCTCGAGCGATTCCTGCGGCCGCGCGATGATCCGAAAGTCCGAACGCGCGAAGGCATTATCGCCGGGCTTGCAGCTCTCGTTGCGCGGATCGTTCAGTGCTTCCATCACCGCTTCGTCCGCCTGGATGCCGTAGCGGGCGACAATCTCGCGGGCGTCCGCCAGTGTCGTGGTGTCCGGCACGGTCGGTCCGGATGCGATGGTGGCCGGATCGTCGAACGGCACGTCCGAGATCGCCAGCGTCAGAATCTGCGCGGGCGCCGCGGCGCGCGCGAGCCTGCCGCCCTTGATGCGCGACAGATGCTTGCGCACGGTGTTCATTTCGCCGATCGGCGCGCCCGAGCGCAACAGGCTCTTGTTCATCGCCTGCTTCTGCGCGAACGAAATGCCTTCCGCCGGCGCGACCCAGTTCGCCGAACCGCCGCCGGACAGCAGCACCAGAACGAGATCGTCGGCGCCGGCGCCCTGCGCAACTTCAAGTGTCCGGCTCGCAGCCTTCAAGCCGGCTTCGTCGGGCACCGGATGACCGGCCTCGATGATGTCGATGCGCCGCGTCGGCATGCCGTAGCTATGGCGCGTGGTCGCGAGCCCCGACAGCTTTTCCGGATCGATGCGGCCTTCGTCGAGGTAATGTCGCTCGGCGGCATGGGCCAGTGCGCCGGCAGCCTTGCCCGCGGCGAGACAGATGATGCGGCCGCTCGGCGGCGGCGGCAGGTGGCCGGCAAGAATGCGGTCCGGGTGGGCGGCGGCGACGGCGGCGTCGAAAATCGCGCGCAGCAGGGGGCGTCTGTCGGTCATCATGTCATCGCGTGGCGCTGGACGGGCTCCAGACATGACATGACAGGCCGTTCAATAAAAGGCCCTCCGCAGGTTATTGCGGAGGGCGGAAATATTCTCAGATGTGCCGGTGCAGTGCGGGGAAACCGGATTTCAGTTCTGGAAATCCGGCTCCTGTCCGCGAGCGATCGTCAGCCGCCAACGTCGCCGCTGATGATGGGGCCGAACAACTGCCAGCGCTCGCCCGTGAACTTCATCAGCTGCAACTGGCTGATCGGGGCAAAGTCGGTCGGGCTGGTGTTCAGCGTGATGCCGGGCAGGCCCATTTCAAGCTGAAGGCCCTTGATGCTGGCCGCCTGCTTCATGACGTTCGCGCGGGTGAGATTGTCACCGCATGCCTTCAGCACGTGCACCATGGTCTGCGCGGAGCTGTAGCCGAAAGCAACCGAACTGTCGGCCCGGTTGGCTTCGGGGAAGTACTTCGCGAGGAACGCGTCGAAGTTCTTCACGCCCGGATCGTCCTTCCACTGCGGATCGGTCGCGTCCTTGCCGTAGGTCGCGGAAATCACGCCCTGCGCATTGTCGTAACCGGCCGGCTTGATGACCGATCC
>JAGVII010000193.1 GCA_020056155.1 Afipia sp. | reverse complement strand
GAGCGACGACTGCATTCGGTTCGGTCGTGATTGCGGATGTTGGTCGTTCCGAGATCGGGCTCGACCCGCAACAGCTCGCGGAATGTCGCGTCGTCGACTTCCTTGCCCCTGGCGCGCAGTTTGTCGGCACGTTTCGAGGTGGCGTCCAGCAACGCCTTTTTCGACGACGGCATGCCCCAGCGCGCCTTAGTGAGCGTGCGCCGGCCGTCGACGTCGCGCACGATCGGCGAAGGGTAATCGGGATAAATTCTTCCGGGCTGCACGTTGCCGGCCTCGTTCTCAAAAGCGCGCGTGAAGTCGAGAATGGCCTGCGGGCCCTTGGTGACGTTGTAGAGGTTGCAGATGTGGACGGCCTTCCCACTTGTCAGGATAGTAGCAGAGTCTGGCCTGATCGCTTGCTATCAGATTTCCGGCCTGTTTGCACGGGTGGAACCCGATGGCCAAGATGGTGTTCGCCACGCCCGCTCCAAGCACATTGGCGACATCAGAGTGCCAGTGTAACCTTCGGAATATCGCGCGTACCGACCGATCAGTCATACCATTTACTGCGTCCTGCAAGTTCGTGGGCTATCCGTCGAGCGGTCTAACTCGCCGGCACCGATACCAGATTAGGCGACACAGTGCAAAGCACGCCGTTTGGCGACCAGACCGAGCACGGAAGTGACCAAAAAAACGACCGCGAGCTTTCCAACATAGATGCGTTTTTTCGATTGTCGCCAACCCAGCACGAGCGCGACGAGCCGCGGCCGGTGGATGATCGTCGCCACAGCATCGCGCGGACATGAATGACGACGTTGACGGTGTTCGAACGCGCTCCGAGCCAGTGTTCTGCAATCAGCAGACTACCGGTGCTGGAAATCGGCAGCAATTCGCTAAAGCGAATGTCCTCGGTCCAGTTCTCCCGCGACCTCAACGTACAATACAAGACGGCCTTCGTCCTGTCGCACAAACTGCGCGAGGCTCTTGCAGCCGAGACGGCAACCGAAACCCTGTCGGGCGAAGTCGCGATCGACGGCGCTTATTTCGGCGGCCACGTCCGCCCCGAAAACCGCAAGGAAGATCGTCCAGACCGTCGCGAGAAACTAACCAGTCCGACCGTCGCCGCGTCGTCATTGCCCTTCGCGAGCGCGGCGGACGCACCCTGTCATTCGTTCGCAACCGTGAGGCGAAAGGCGTCGAAATCGCCCGCGCCCGCATGGTCGCCAACGCCAAGCTGCATGCCGACGAAGTCTCGCATTGGGACGTGCTGGAAATGGATTACGGCACGACCCGCATCAACCATTCGCAGTCCTACAGCGACGGCCACGGCAAGCACACCAACATGTTCGAGAGCTATTTCAGCCGCCTTCGCCGCATGGTCGGTGTGCAGCATCACCACGTCAGCTACCGCTACCTCTATCAGTATGCGAACCACGCCGCTTGGCTGGAGCATCACCGTCGCCGGTCGAATGGTGGCAACGCCTCGGCGCTACTCGGCGGCGCGCTGGCGCACGGCGTCAGCCGCGTGTGGGCAGGGTATTGGCAGCGGAAAGATTAGACCACCAAATCGAGGAAACGGGGGTCGAGTACTTCGTTCTTCCTTAGTTTAACTGGAATGCTCTCGCCGATCGGAAGTAGCATCTCAATCTGATCGCTGACCTTGCGCTTCTTTTTGATCGTGCGCGGTCGAATCGGCATTGCTTCCGGTAGCGATGGAAAGTCTGGCATTCTGCCGTTTATGATTTCCTCGGCCGTTACAATCTGAAGGCGCGGCTTTCGCCCGTGTGCCGACTTGCTGACAAAGCCGGCTGAAACGGCTTCGCTTACCATCTGCCGAGTTGGCTCAGCGAGTGTTACCAACACGCCCATCTCTGCCTTTTCTCGTTCGATGACGCCGCGCAAGTCTCTAACGGAGGCAACGCCAACGTTGTCGCCGCCTTTGACCGAGATGATAATCTGCCCCCACCCATACGCACCATTCTTGTATTGAATTCGCCCATCGATGCCCCGATCTGGACCCTTCTTTATCTCGCGATAGCTTTGCGCGCCTAGCCGCCACGCCGCCCACATTTGGAACTGGTGCTTATTGCGACGGGCAAGCTCGCGCGCGCCGTCAATCGTTGTCGGACGCCCATCAATCAAATAGCTCGCGGCCGGGTAATTGGCGTGAAGCCGGGCTTCAATCAGGGAAATCGCATAGTGAGCTACATCAACGCCAACCCATCGTCTACCAAGCGACTCTGCCGCCTCAATTGTTGTTCCGCAACCGCAGAACGGATCGAGTACTACTTGCCCCTCATTGGAGGATGCACGGATCAAGCGGCTCAAGAGTGCGCGCGGCTTTTGCGTCGGGTATCCGAGACGCTCACTCGCTTGCGAGTTCAAAGGCGGAATATCAAGAACAAGGTCTTGAAGGGGGATGCCGTCGCCGAGCACCCTCTTGAAGCGAGGGAAGCCACCGCTTGCCGGCCAATAAATCATGCCATTCGCTTCCAGCAGATCAAGCTTCTCTATGGTGTTGAGACGTGCAACCTCATCTTCACCCACAAGCTCTTCAATCGTCTTGTTACTGACCTTCCAGTGGTTCCCCTTCTCAGTCGGATTAAAACCTCGCCATGCTTTCCCAGAGAAGCCACCCCTGACGCCTGGTGCTGTGAGATTGTCGTCTGACCAGCGCCGCCCATTGCCGTCTAAGTTCTTAAATCGAGCTACGTAGCTCGCCTCATACGGCGTGACGATCTTATTCCAAGTGTAGTCTGGCCCCTTCGAGTAATAAAGAATCGTGTCGTGCAAATCGGCCCATCGGCGGGCTGCCGAATGGGCACTGGTCCGTTTCCAGATGACTTCATTCAGGAAGTTCTGGGGGCCGAAAACGCTGTCTAGCAACAGCTTCAGATAATGACTCGCCGTCGGATCACAGTGAAGATATAGCGAGCCGGTCGGCTTCAGGACACGGTGCAGTTCGGTTAGCCTTGCGGCCATCATCGCAAGGTAAGCCATCATTGAGTTTTGTCCCAGCGTGCTACGCATAGCGTTGACTAGTGTGCTGATGTCGCCGCCTTGGCGCATCACGTCATCGAACGCACCTTCCGCACTCGGTCCCCAACCCCATGTATCTTGAAAAATCTCGACTTGCGCCTCCGATGGCGCGCCAGTCGGCTCCTTAAATAACTGATTGTAGTTCACGCTCGAATTGAACGGAGGGTCTAGGTATACAAGATCGACGGATTCATCGCCGATATTCTCCCTCAACATGTCG
>JAGVII010000404.1 GCA_020056155.1 Afipia sp. | reverse complement strand
TATCATTCAGATGACATCAACCGGGCGCTTGGCCACGCCTGTCGATATCGCGCCTATGATTGCAAGGCTATAGAACGTATCCTGACAGCGAAATCAACTCCCAGGACATTGGAGGCCATCCGTAATGAGCGGGCTTCGGAACAATTGCGAGCCGCTCTGCCGAAGATCAACCAACGCTCGCTTGCAGATTACTCCGTGCTGTTTTCTCACCCCAACCACCAGGAGGACAACCCCCATGAAAACCCAGGACGCAACAACAAGGATCAGGACCTATCTCAAAACATTGAAACTCAACCGGATGACGAGCGCTCTTGATGAGGAGCTCTCGCGGGCGGTAAAAGACGCATCGCATCCCAGCGAATTGCTCGAACGGCTCCTGGCCCTGGAGGTGGGGGATCTCACCGAACGAAGAATCGAACGACGTATCCGCGATTCAAAGCTGCCGGAGCGCAAACTGCTCGCTGATTTTGATTTTGTCTTTCAGAAAGGCGTCGATAAAAGGCAGATCATGGAGCTGGCCACACTCGATTTTGCCAGACGCAAGCAGGGCGTGATCATTGCCGGCACTTCCGGCGCCGGCAAGAGCCATATCGCCAAGGCGCTCTTGCTCGTCGGTTGTCAAAAAACCTTCCGTTGTCGCTATGTCACGGCTACCACGATGCTCAGGGAACTACTGGCATCTCTTGCAGACAACACCCTCGAACAGAAGCTCAAACGTTTTCTATCCCCGGAGATTCTGCTGATTGACGAAGTCGGCTTCGACCGGTTGGAACAGCATGACGCACGAAACGCCAATCTCTTTCACAAAGTGATCGATGGCCGCTACTGCAAGGGTTCAACAATTATTACAACGAACATCGACTTTAAAGAACTCGGCGATTATCTTGGCGATCCGGTTATTACCGCCGCCACCGTAGACCGGATGATCCATCATTCCATTATCATTAACATCGATGGTCCATCCTGGCGATTGCATGAGTCCAAACAGCTCAACGCCAGAAAATAATCCTACCCTCAAAATCCAATCTCAGACCTCACGTAGAAGGGGTATCGGAGAGCAATCTCCTTTTGGAACCGCCCTCCGATACCTCTTCTGTCCACTCATTGCCACACCTTTGATAGCCCCAATATCGGCGGAGTTAACCCCACAAATCTCAAAACCGGCAACTTTCACAGAGTCCACCGATAAAATCTATATGGGTCCACACTTCATCGGCGGTGGCAGCAACAGTTGTGTCTTTCGGCTCGGCTTCATCGGAGTCGTCGTGCGATCCCGGATAGGTCTCGCGCATGCAGGTCAATTCCAACTCGTAAATCTTTGCACCATATAGCGATGCGGACTCGCGAACCGTCACAGGATCGCCACAGAATGAGGACCCATCTGGACCATCGGTCTGTGTAACGGTCTTGGCACGATCGATTCCCAGCACTCTGGCGATCGTGTCTGCTGGTTGTCGCGGACACTCGCTAGGGGGCCACGCCTCGAACTCCGCAAGCGTACCACCCGTCTTGGCGTCCTTTAGCGATGCACTCGCTCCATCAAAGTATGCCTTGAATTCCATACCGGCAGGGAAGGAAATCTCATAGCCGAATTTTTCGCTTCGGTAAGTCTTCCAATCCTGTTCAGCGTTCTCGGCAGCACCCACCAGCCCGGCCAGCAGCACCGAGCACAGCCCTACTATTAACGAAAGACGCATAAGGTCCTCCTTGTTGCCGCAACCGTTCGTTCTCGATCCGGTCCCGAAGAGAAGGAAGTGATAGAATATTGTCACAACATGCCGTGTTGAAACAGGATGAGATTCCTGACCATGATATACCGTTTGCTGTCTATTTGAAGTTTTTGCGCTATCGAATATGGCAAGCCGGCGAGAAATCTTGGAATTGTTAGTGCTATGGAGTCTCTTGGTCAGGCGGTTCAACAGCTCTCTCCAGAAGTCTTCGACAGGATGCTTCCAGCGGACCCAGTTTGTTTTGAACCACATCCCATACAATTGGCAAATTGATCCCGAAATATTCATGAATGAGAATATTGCGTAACCCTGTAATCTTACGCCAATCGATCTCCGGCTCATCCTTTTGTATTTGCTCAGGCAGATTTCCTGCGGCCTCACCGATGATCTCAAGATTTCGGATGACGGCGTCCTGGGTT
>JAGVII010000339.1 GCA_020056155.1 Afipia sp. | reverse complement strand
TGGAAGCCTTCCTGCCGAAGACCGGTTTGGCGCGCGGCACCTACTACACGATCGTGCGCGGCATCGGGAATCCAACGCTAAGGACGATGGAACGCATTGCCTCCAGCCTGAACATGAGCGTGCTCGAGCTTCTGGGTTTCGAGGCCGCGGATGCGCGCCGCGCACTTAAAAAAAGCGGCGTCGACTATGACGAACTGGTCTCGGCGATCGGCAAGAAAAATCGGGCCGACCGCGGGCTCGCGCGGCAGACCCGATCGCGAAAACTTCCTTCGTAGCGATCCGAATTCGCGTCCGGCGCCGGCCTTCAGGCGAGAGCGATGGGGAGGCCGAAGCCTCCCCACTATTCGCTACGCGGCGGCGCGTTCACTGGCTTGCGCCAACCGGCCGAGCTCCAGAGCGATGAGATCGACCGTGTAGACCCGCTGGCCGTCGCGCTCGAAGCTGTTCTGCCGGAGCCGTCCGCGCACATGGACCAGGTCGCCCTTGCTGACGTGGTCGTTCACGTAGGACTGGATCGCCTTGGTGAAGATCGTGACCTCGTACCAGTGCGCGTCGTCCTTCCACTGACCTTTGTCGTCCTTGACGGGGTAGTTGGCGCAGATGCTGACGCGAAGGGTCTTGCCGACCTGCTTGATGGTTCCGACCCGACCGATGAGACTGAATTCGGCGATGTTGCGCATTGTCTTTCTCTCGTCTGTGGGGCTGTGCCCCGTTGCGATGGCTTTTCCGTCATGGCCGGGAAGACGAAACAGAGCCGGAGCCCGCCAAAGGCGGGCAGAGGGCAAGCGCAGCGCTGCGCCCCGGCCGGAGCCCACGAATTTTGGCGCCGCAGGCGTATGCGCGAGGAATCCCGGTCGGGGTCCCCGCTTGCGGGGGTTAACCGGCGGGGAAAATTCTTGGGCATCCAGGGGCCGACGTGCCGTCGACGGCCATAGGTATCCAGCCATGCAACCGGGAGCGACAGCCCAGACGGAAGAAAGACCTGCGATCGTCGCCCGCATCCGGCACCTTGGTCGGTGCGAGAAAAAAGCACGGCCATCCGTTATCGCGGCATTTTGCGCATCCCCGGCGGAGGACATTTCGGAAGCACGGACGTGCAGGGGTTGGTACGATCGGCTCGGTGATTCCCAGGCAGCGCGCGATTTGTCGGCGGCGAGACCACACAGTGCGGAACGGCCGCGCAGTTTCAGTTTTCTGCGACACGGGGGTCGCTCGATCAACTGTTCGCAGTCTGGTGCGCCCATGGTCCAAAGTCGAGAACGCAGGGCAAAGCGAGGACGTGGAGGTGAGGCCGTCATCGCGTCACGCTCGGCGCTTTTCGTTGAGACGCGAATTGATCTGCGACATCAAAATCGGGCCGAGCGAGAACTCTCCGGCCTCCGCTTTCCGCGTCAACCCGCGCAAGTACCCCCCGGCGGATCTGATCGCGGCGCCGCGCTGCAGGATGCACGCGACGACAATCGCAGCCGGCGTTTCACCCAGGACCATTTGCGCCTCCTCCCAGGCGCTTGGACTGATCCCCAGCATCGATCGAACCACCTCGGCGGTCGCAAGCAAATCCCGCCAGCTCGAAATCCCGCCTTTGGCGTAATCGACGATGTCGGGGCAAGCGTTCAGCACCATTCCCAACGGATACGTCCCTTCCGCCACCCTCGGTGTTTGAGGTTTTAGCTCAACCCTCGCCGCCCTGCCTTCTCGAAGGCTAGGTTCAAGATCAATTAAGGGGTCTGTATTTGAATTCTGTATGTGGCGCTCAGAACGGGACTCATTGGCGCTTGGATTCGTGGATTTGATATGTGTTTCCAGAAGATTGAGCACATCATCCGCAAGCTGCGACAGCTCTTCGGCGATCGGCTCGAGTTCTTGCCTCGTTGCGGTGCGTGGAATCTGATCGACGATCGAGCGGAAGGCGGCATGGACTTCCTGCCAATCGGCCGGCCCCTGCCCGTCTCGACGTGTCGGAACATCTTCCTCGATGCCGGTGGCGATCATCTTGGCAATGTCCCGCCGGCACAGCGTGATCCGCTCACGGACAAGCTTGAGCGCCCTGGCTTCTGCCTCGATGTCGGCCGCCAGGCTCTCGAATTCCTCCGATCGGACAACCAATGGGGAGATATCGAAGCCGAAGGCCAACTCGATCTCGCCGACGCTGCCCTTGCGCGCATAGCGCTTGCCGTTTGGGCTATCGCGCCGAACGACCAGGCCCGCATCGACGAGAACCGCGAGGTGACGCCGCAGGGTCGATGCCGGCATCCCGTGCGCGCGCAGCGACAACTGGTGGTTCGATGGAAAGACGATCAGGTCGTCTTCGCCGGTGAGCGCGGTCTCCGGGTGAAACGTCAGGAGCGCGTTCAGGACTGAGAGCGAACGCTCGGACACGCCAAGACGCGGCCGCGCCGTGCAGATGGCGTGGAAGATCTTCCATTTGTGCACGACCTTCTCAGGAGGTCGTGTCGTTGCCACCATCTGGCTTGCCACATGGGCAAGCGTCAGTGTGACTTTCCATTAAACCTCAAGAATCGGAACACAATGATATCAAGTCGTTACGCAGGTACCTAATTTGATAATTAGCAGTTAATTATGATAATCATTGCTTGATTTTGGCACTTAATGCGAGAATGATCGATTTCATATTCTTGCGCCGAGAGCCGCGATGTCCGGGCCGTTTGCCGAAGAAATCGATGACATTGATTGGGATGACGCCTGCCGTAGGGCGGATGTGATCCGCGAGTTCCTGCGTCGAGTGTCCGGTCCCACAACGACAGCCCAGATGCGAGAACTTGCCGACGAGCTTCGGCTAAGCCAAGCATCAGCGTATCGGCTGCTGAAGCTATTCCGAGCAGGCGGGACCGTTCTATCACTCGTCGGGCGTAAGGCCGGCCGCCCTGTCGGCCACAGGGTTCTCGACGAAGCGCGCGACGAAATCATCCGGGCCGAGATCAAGCGCTTCTATCTGAAGAAGAACCGCCCATCCGTATCAGCCCTGGTGCGTGAGGTGAACGCGAGTTGTCGCGCTGCAGGCTTGGCGCCACCTCATCGGAGAACAATCGTCGCACGTATTGAAGACGTCGATCTTGCCAAGCGCGCCAAGGCGCGCGGAGAACCGAAGATTGAGAAATCGACTATTGCCGTTCCGGGCAAGTTCGAAGTTTCGAGACCGCTGCAGGTTGTCCAGATCGACCACACCAAGGCAGACATCTTCGTCGTTGATGAAGAGGACCGTCGACCGCTCGGGCGCCCGTGGCTGACATTGGCCATGGATGTCTGCAGCAGGATGGTCACCGGTTTCTACCTCACCATGGCGGCGCCATCTCGGCTATCGACAAGCCTTTGCTTGCTGCATTCGGTGTTCGACAAATCTGCGTGGCTTCGCGAACGCGAGATAGCAGACCCCTGGCCCGTCGCTGGCCTCCCGGATCAGCTCCATGTCGATAATGGCCGCGACTTCCGAAGCCGCGCATTCCAGCGCGGCTGCGAGGATGCCGGTATCGATATTGACTGGCGGCCTCCCGGCGAGCCCCGCTTCGGTGGCCACATCGAGCGCCTGATCGGCACACAGATGGGCAAGCTTCACCTGCTCCCCGGCACAACATTCAGCAATCCCGACGAACTGGGCGATTACGATTCTCGTCGACATTCGGCATTCACGCTGCGCGAACTCGAGCGCTACATCGCTCTCGACATTGTCGGCGACTACCATCAATCGATCCACGCCAGTCTCAAACGACCACCGATCGCTGTATGGCGCGAGCATGAAGGTACAATCCCGCTACGGCTTCCACAGGACCGAATGCATTTCTGGCTCACCTTCCTGCCCGAAGACGAACGGACGCTGCGACCAAACGGCATCCACATCTTCGGACTGCGATACTGGTCCGCCGCCTTGGCTGCGGATGTTGGACGGACCGGCAAGCGGCGGCTGTTGATCAAATATGACCCGCGAGATCTGTCGCGCATATTTGTCCGGCGTCTGTCGGGCAACTTCGTGGAGGCCCGATATGCCGACATCACCTTGCCCTCGATCACCCTCGCTGAAGCCAAGTCGTCGCGAGAATGGCTGCTGGCGAAGGGAAAACGCGAAATCGATATGGGAACAATCGTTCGTACCGCCATAGCTCGGCGCCAGTTGGTGGAAGACGCAAAGCGGATGACGGCTACGGTGCGGCACGGCAAAGCAGTCGGCCGCA
>JAGVII010000462.1 GCA_020056155.1 Afipia sp. | reverse complement strand
CCGGCAGATCAGCGGCGACCGAAGCTGTAGAAGCCAGAACGGCAGCCGAGAAAGCGACCAGTGCGGAACGATAACCCATCTCTCTTATCTCCCCATGTTGAGTTGGGCGGACCCTATCGGCGCCCCAGTTAACGAGAAATGGACGACGGGCCGGATGGTTTCCCTCTGGAGGTGCCGCGAGATGCATTCTCCTCCAGCGTGACAAAAAAGAGACTCCGGAGCCCGATTCTGAAAGGAAAGGTTAAGCATAACGTGGAGCGCGGCGGGTCTCGGGCAGGGCCTGAGGCGACTGTCCGGTCGGGAGACAGGCCAGCTTTAGCATCCCCGGCAGATGCTCTTAAGCCGGCGAGACGGCATTTCGTCGTCCGCGTTCGTCGGCTGTTCACGTCACCTTTTGCGAGCCACGATATAGGGCCGGTTATCGTTGCCTTTCGTTGCATGGTTTTCAGTGGCAAGAATGTCGAAACCTGCGGCGCTTATATGCTGGCTCAGATCCGCCGCCTGGAAGACGCCTGCATAGGGTGCTTTACCGATCGCGCGCATCGCAGGCAGTGCAAACCGGATGAGTGGGTTCATATCCCCGACGCAGGGTGTCTTGGAGATGAACAAACCCTCCGCTGTGAGCAAGGCGTGGATGCCGCGCAGCGTACCATGCAGGTCGCGGACCAGATGGAGATAATTGAATACCAGAACTGCATTAAACTGCGCCGCATCGGGCGTAAGCGCCTCTGCGGTCGCGGCGCGGAAGACAAGACCCGGCATGGGGCAAGTGGCCTGCTTTTCGTTGGCAATCGCTATCATTCCGGCGGAAATATCCGTCGCAAGATAGTTTTGGACAACGCCCGCAAGCCGGAGCGCCGTTGTTCCTGTTCCGCAGCCCAATTCCAACACACTGTCGCCTGACCCCAACAAGGCGCGGGTCCGGTCCAGCGTGCGCTCATACCCGGCTCGATCCGCAATCGCGCCGGTGGCATACTTCCGTGAACTCCGGTCCCAGAAACGGGCGTCGCTCGCGATGCTCATGATGATTGCTCCTCAGATCGCGACCTTGCGTTATCGGCACTAAAGACGGCCCGAGACGAAGCCGCGTCACTCAGGACGAGCCCAACGGAAGCTCGTGCGGCCATGGGCGATGATGGAGTGATTATCGCAGGATACCGTGACATGGAGAACGGCGGGATCTGGCGGTGGGAGAGGGACTGGGTTCGAATTATCTCCGCGTAAGTGCGGGTCGTCCATAGTGCCGCAGCGAACTTTATCGTACTATCCGAAGCGTGTTGGTACCGCCGTGAGGGCTCTAGGCGTTGAACTGACGAACGTTATAGCCAGCCGAATGGGCGCGTTCGAAAGAAGCCGCCGCCCGGACCACATCGTCTTCACAATGGGACCGGCCAACTATCTGCAGCCCTACGGGCATGCCGTCCGGGGCGATGCCGGCACACACCGATGCAGCAGGCTGTCCCGTTAGATTGAATGGATAGGTGTAGTACACCCACGAGACCAGATTTCGGTCGCTCAGCCCGTCTGGGATGTTCTTGCCGGCATCGAGCGAGGTAACGGGAATAACCGGCGAAATGAGAATGTCGTAACGTGCGAAGAATGCGGCGATCTTGTCGCGCAGCGCGTAGCGGGCGAATACCTTGGTGTAGTAGTCGCGCATGTCCTGCGAGAGCGCCGGCTCGAGCACATCGGCGACAGCGGGATCAAGCAGATCGCGCTGGTTCTCCATGAACGACCGCAGCCGGATCCCGACACCCGCATAAAACTCCGCCGTCCAAAGATCGGCAGGATCGCTTTCGAAAACATCCTCGACAAGATCAACCGTACAGCCGAGTTCCCTGAACGTGATCGCCGCCTTGTCCGTAAGCTTCACGACTTCTGGATCGGGGCGCGCATAGCCCAGCGTCGGACTGTAGGCGATCTGGAGATCCGTCACTGACGCGTGGGCGGCACCGAGAACGTCGGGGACAGGGCCCGCGACACTGAACGGATCACGGCGATCAAAGCCCGCGATCGCCGAGAAAAGCAGCGCAGCATCCCTTACCGAGCGCGCCAGTGCGCCTACATGGGCCAGCGTCGGCGTCGCCGATGTCGGCCACACGGGCACGCGCCCGAACTGTCCCTTGATGCCTGCCAGTCCCGTAAACGCCGCAGGGATACGGATCGATCCGCCACCGTCCGTGCCCAGCGAGAAGGGCGTGATTCCAGCCGCGACAGAAGCGGCTGCGCCGGCGCTTGAACCTCCAGGTGTTTTGTCGAGATTCCAGGGGTTGCGGGTGATCCCGGTGAGCGGACTATCACCGACCGGTTTGCAGCCGAATTCACTTGTCGTGGTCTTGCCGATCAGGATTGCGCCTGCGGCTTTCGCGCGCTCGACCGCAGGCGCATCGACGGCGGCAATATTCGCCTCCATCGTGCGCGAACCAGAAGCGTAGCCCACACCTTTGACCGCCATCAGATCCTTCGCCGAGAACGGAATCCCGTGAAGGGCACCAAGTGGCGCGCCCTTCATCACGGCGTCTTCGGCGACCTTCGCTGCGGCCATCGCAGGCTCAGATAGCAGGCAATAGAATGCATTGAGTGTAGACTGCGTGGCTTCTGCTTTGTCTAACGCTCGCCTTGTCACCTCCACAGGTGAAATCTCTTTCGCCGCGATGCGGCTACGCATCTCCATCGCGCTCATGTAATCGAATTCATGCGACATGGATGCACCTCTGGAATCTGACGAAAAACACCCGGGCGACCGACGGAGGCCGCCCGGAGATATTGGAGAAGATCAGTCGTTGACTATGGCGAAGGCGCGAACTGGGGAACCCGAACCGCCCTTGAACTTCAGCGGTGCACCGAAGAATTGAAACTCACCCTTGCCAAGCAGAGACTCAAGATTCACCAGCCATTCCCAGTGGCTCATTCCGAGATCACGGCACAAACGGTGTTGGGCGAAGATATCGTCTGTCGGCTTGTCAGTCGACGGCCCTTCGACGCCATGCATTTTCGATTTGCGCTCGTGGAGCCACTTGGTTGCTTCGACGGTGAGCAGCGGATTCTTCCACACAGAATCGAGCGTCGGATAGTTGCGTTTGTGGAAGCCGGTGCAGAGCAGGACGATATGCCCATCGACCTTCACGCCGACCTTCTTCTCGGCCTCTTCCATATCCTTGGCGGTGATGTCGCCGAGATCCGGAATGTGCTGGAGATCGAAGCAAACCGCCTTGCCCATGAACATGTCGAGCGGCATGTCGGCAACCGCTGCGCCCTTCGGGTTGACATGAAGGAAGGCGTCCACATGGGTGCCGACATGGTCTAGCATCGCGATGTGGTTGGTCTGAAATGTCATCGGGTCGCCCGGCACCCCTAGGCCCGACGCCTTGGTGCTTTCATGGCTCAAGTGGACGGTGATCACCGGCCGTTGAAACATTTTGTGGGCCGGCATGTTGTCTTCGATGAGAAGGCTGAGATCGATTACGCGTTGAGCCATGGTCACTCCTTAGGCTTGTGGTTAGTGGTAGACTTCTTTTTGCCGAGGAAGGCTTCCATCACCTCGGGATCGCGCAACAACGCCGCACTCGGCCCTTCGCGCGCGATCTTTCCGTTCGCGACAACGAAACCGTAATCGGCGATCGCAAGCGCGTAGGATGCGAGTTGCTCTACGAGAAGAATGGTCAATCCTTCCTTGTTGAGCGTCGTCAGTACTCCCATCAGTTGATCGACGATTTTCGGCGCAAGTCCGAGTGACAGTTCATCGATGATGAGAAGCTCGGGCTCGGCCATCAGCCCGCGTGCAATGGCCAGCATTTGCTGCTCGCCGCCGGACATGCTGCCCGCCTGTTGATGGAGCCGCTCCTTGAGTCGTGGAAACAGCGCGAGAACTTTCTCCAACGACGAACGCGACTTCGGACTCTTGATGCCGCCCTGCAGATAGGCTCCAAGGACGAGGTTGTCTTCGACCGTCTGATCCGGGAAAAGAAGACGCCCTTCCGGTACCATGACGAGCCCGCGCGCAACCTTGCGGTCGGCGCTAAGGTTTGTCGTATCGTCACCATGGAAGAAGACCTTTCCGCCTGACGGTCGCACAAGGCCCGTGGCGCCGCGGACCATCGAGGATTTCCCCGCGCCGTTATTGCCGATGACTGCGACAAGTTGTCCCCGCTTTACACTGAGCGAGATGTCACGCACGGCAATTGCAGCTCCATAGCGCAATTCGAGATTCTTGATTTCGAGAAGAACGTCGCTCATACGCCGGTCTCCGCGGTTTTGCCAAGGTGTGCGGATGTACCGAAATACGCCTCAATCACGCGCGGGTCGTCCTGAATCACGGATGGACGATCACTGGCGATCACCTGGCCGTAGTCGAGGACGGTGACGGTATCGGCGAGCGCCATGATAAGATCGACGTGATGCTCGATGAGCAGAACGGAAATGCCAAGCGCTGCTATCCGGCGCACCATCTCCTCTAGTTCGTCGATCTCCTGCGTCGTCAGACCAGCAGCAGGTTCATCGAGCAGCAACAGCTTTGGTTTGGAGGCAAGCGCCCGCGCGATCTCGAGCCGTCGCTGCAGGCCGAATGGCAGGAAGCGCGCTTCCTCATTCGCGTACGGCGACAGGCCGACGAATGCGAGCAAGCCGATGGCAGTCTTGCGACATTCGAGTTCCTGCCGACGCATTCGCGGTGTGCGCAGCAATGCGTCGAACACGCCGTAAGACAGACGCTGGTCGTACCCCGCCATAACGTTTTCCAGCACGCTCAGTTCTCCGAAAAGCTCGGTGTTCTGAAAAGTGCGGGACAGACCGAGACGCGCAATCTCGAGTGAGCGTCGGTCCGTCATATCGATGCCATCGAGACCGAACTCGCCCTCATTGGCGCGATAGAACCCGGATATAGTGTTGACGAAAGTCGATTTGCCGGCACCGTTGGGGCCAATCAGGGCGTGTATTTCACCAGCCTTCACCCGCAGCGATGCCTTGGAGAGCGCGGTTAGGCCGCCGAAGCGCACGGTCAGACCGTTAGCGACAAGCTCGGACGACTGTGTGTTTTTCTCGCGCCGGAGCGCCGCCTCGGCCGGAAGGCCTTCGGACGCGTCAGGTACGCGCTCTGCCGGGCGAAAGCGCTTGAACAGATGCGCGAGCGTCCCGAGGATGCCGCGCGGCAGTGCGAACATCACGAGTAACAGCAGCGCGCCATAGGCGAACTTCTGCCAAAGCTGGAACTGCTGGAGGTACTCGGGCAGGTAGGTCAGGATATAGGCGCCGATGACCGGTCCGAAGGTTGACCCCGCGCCGCCAAGGATCACCATCAGCAGAAAACGAACACTGTCCGAGAAGGTGAAGATGTCCGGCGAGATATAGGAGTTCAGAAAGGCGTAGAAGGTTCCAGCGATTCCAGCCGTTACGGATGAGATGACGAAGGCCATCGTTCGCATGCCGGTCGGATTGATGCCGAGCGCGCGCGCGGCCGTCTCGCTCTGCGAGACGGCGAGCATGGTGCGGCCGTAGCGCGACAGCTTCAGATTGTGGATGAGGAGCGTGAACGCGAACAACGTAACCGCAAGAACGCCATAGAAGGCAAAGCCCGACAGCGGAATGCCGAAAATGTTCGGCCGCGGGATGGACGTCAGGCCTGTGGTTCCGCCCGTCAGCGACTGCCATTCGATCGCGACATTCTCGACGATGATGCCGAACGCAATGGTGACCACCGCAAGATAGACGCCGCGTACACGCACGGTGGGAAATGCAAGCAGAATACCGAAGAGTCCGGAGACAATGGCCGCGCCGATGCCTGCGGCGACAATATCGAAGCCCAGCCGTATCGCGAGGATCGCCCCGGTGTAGGAGCCGAGCGCAAACAGCCCCGCCTGCCCCAGCGATACCAAGCCGGTCAAGCCGACTAGCACATTCAGACCCACCGCGATCACGCCATAGATCAGGAACAGCATGAACAGCCGCAGTTCATATTCGTTGTCGGCCATCACGGGAACAGCAACGAGGATGATCGCGAAAATCAGGAAGCAGATGGGATTGAGGTACTTCATACCTTGGTGACCTCTCGCTTACCGAAAAGGCCCTGCGGGAAGACAAGAAGCACCAATATCATGACGCCGAAGCCGATGATTTCGCGCGCGGCGGTCGAGATGTAACCCTCGACGAATTTCTCCATCACGCCAAAGGCGAGACCGACGATGACAACACCCGGCGCGCTCGTAATCCCGCCGATGATCGCCACCGCGAATCCCTTAAGACCGACCAACGTGCCCATGGTGGCCGACACCTGGATCACCGGAGCGACCAAAACGCCGGCCGCCGCCCCGAGCAGCGACGCAAGACCGAACGAGAAGGCGACAATGCGATTGACGTTGATGCCCATCAGCGCGGCAGCGCGCTTGTCATGAGCGACGGCCTGCATAGCGCGCCCCACCAGTGTATGGCGCTGCATCAGGCGTAGGCCGATCATAATGAGGATCGCGACTACGGGAATGACGAGTTCCTGCGGATAGACGCCGGCACCGATGATGTGAATCGCGCTTTTCACTCCGGGCGACGGCAGCGGCCGCGAGAAGCCGCCGAACTGAATCGTGGCGAGGGATTCAATCATGACGCCGACCGCGATGGTCGTTAGCATCCAGCCGATCGAGGTTGAACTGGTCGCGAACGGACGAACAGCAAAACGCTCAAGCACGACGCCGAACACGGCACCTGCAGCGACGCCGAGCGCGCAGGCAACAGCCAATGGCAATCCGGCATCGACGCCGAGAACGGCAAGTACCGCACCCAGCATCAGCGTGTCGCCATGGGCGAAGTTTACGGCCTTGGCTGACGACCACATGATGTGGAAGCCAAGCGCAACAAGGGCATAAATGCCTCCAATGGCGAGGCCCGACAGGATGTATTGAATGGTTGTCGTCACAACTCGATCTATCCTTGGGGAAAACAACTTGTGTGAACTTCACTTGCGGCGGATCGCGTGACTCACGCGCGTCCCGAAGCGAGCGCCACACCTGCGCTGCTCCGCGGATGACCGATGGCCGCGAGGGCCATCGGTGGAGACGGGATCGCTATCAGTTCGTCTTGTTGAAGCTTGTCTGCTCGATGGGAAGCAGTTTGCCGTCAGACCAGACCGTGAGCTTGTAATACTTCGGCAAAATCGCGTCCTGGCGCTCCGGATCAGCCGCATCGAACGCCGGCTTGTAGTCGGCGACGAGGCCTTCGTAGTTCACGGTGTAGAGAGCTTCGCGAACCTTCTTCCAGTCGTACGATCCGGCCTTCTCGATAGCCTTGGCAATGATGTAAACCGCGTCGTAGGCATTGCCGACGCCCGAACCCATCTTAATTTCCGAGGGATCCTTAACGCCGTACTTCGCCTGCAGCTTTTGCCACAACGCTTTCTTCTTGGAATCCATCTCGCCCATGAAGGTGTAGGTCTGCACGACCTGGACGCCGTTGGCGAGCGGCCCGGCAAGTTCACCGAGGTTTCCGGCGATACCCCATGCACCGATAATCGCAGGCTTGTAGCCAACCTTGTCCATGGAGCGGACGATCTGGTTGCCTTCGCGGTCGAGCGCCCAGAGCAACACCACGTCCGCGCCCGCGTCGCGCGCACGCATGACCTGCGGCGTCATGTCCTGATCGTTCCAGTTAAATGTCTCGGCGGCGGCAAGCTCTTTGCCGACCTTGGCCATCGCATCCTTCACATCGGGCAGCGCACCATTGCCCCAGCCGGTGTTCTCGTAGAGGAATGCGATCTTGCCGGTCTTGGACGACTTCAATGCCTGTTCGACGAGGAAACGCGCGACCCACTTGTCCTTCGCGGAGACGCGGAACATGTAGTTCGGATTGCGACCGTTCTCGATCGCCTTGGTGTTGGCGGCCAGCACGCCGACATAGGGAATGCCGATCTCATTCACCGGCTCAGCCTGCGCAACTGCGACAGTCGAGTGATATCCGCCGAGGATCGCAATGCACTTGTCGGAAAGCGCGATCCGCCGTGTGTTGTCAACGCCCCGCGGAGGTGCGCCAGCGTCATCATACTGAACAAGGCTCAGCTTCTGGCCAAGGACGCCGCCCTTGGCATTGATTTCATCGATGGCAGTCTCGGCGCCCATCTTGATGGCGAGCCCGCCGAACGCCGCGGGCCCGGTGACGGCCGCCGAGTTGCCGATGCAAGGCTTTTGCTGGGCGTAGGCAGGAGCCACGGCCACCACAAAGAACGCGGTCCCGGCGATCAGCGCTTCTCGTATCTTCCTTCGCGAAATCATATCGACATCTCCCGCTCTTCAATTGAACAGCCGCAAGGCATGTCCGCTATCGTCGAGCTAATCGGAGGCGCGTCGGCCAAACAAAGACCAAATTCCGATGAGATCTATAGATAAAACCTATCGATAGTGCACTGCACGCGTTTGATGCAATCAACCACAAAGCAAATGCATGATTCCATTATAAAAATTACGACAATAGGCAATAGGCAAATATAACTGCTCAATAGATTTGCATCGAACGACCGATAAAAATCTGAAGGCGCGCGCTCAAAGCATCGGGATTTCAATGGACCTACGACAACTAAAATATTTCGTGCAGATTTCTGACAGCGGAAACTTCTCCCGCGCCGCAGAGGTGCTGCGCATCGCACAGCCTTCGCTGAGCCAACAGATCAAGAGCCTGGAAGAAGAACTCGGTGTTCAGCTTCTGGTGCGCCACGCCAGAGGCGTCACCGTGACAGAGCAGGGCCAGCAGCTCTATGACCGCGCCTGCCGGATTCTCCAGGAGGTCGATGACGCAAAAGATTCAATCCGTCTCCAATCGTCGGATCCGTCTGGACGCGTCACTGTCGGCCTTCCGACATCAGCATGCCGCGGAATCTCTGTGGAACTCATCCAGACGATGGGAAGACTTCTGCCGAATGTGAACCTTCATATCGTCGAAGCAATGACCGGCTACCTGGACGAACTGATTCAAGCAGGCCGCCTCGACGTGGCGCTACTTTACAATCACAAGGCATTCGAACACGTCGCATGGACTGAGATGATGACAGAAGAATTGATGCTCTTCGTGCGCCGCGACCACCCCATTGCGAAACGAAAATCTATCTCGTTTCAGAACGTCTTCAAGTCCCCCGTCGTGCTCCCCGGCCGGCCGAATGTGGCACGCGTTCTTGTCGAGCAACTTGCTGCCCGGCACGACATCACGATCGACGCAAGGGATTGCGACAGCCTGCCGGCGATCGCCAAGATGGTCTGCTATTCGGAGTTCGTGGCGATCATGCCGCACTTCGCATTTCTCGACGAGATCGCGCGAGGAGAAATGGTGGCCGTCCCGATCGTTGACCCCATCCCGTCGTGGACCCTGTCAGTAGTGGTTTCGCGAAGAACAATGAATACGCAAGGGAGCGAGGCAGTAGCGCGCGCGATGGCTGACCTAATCGCAGACATGGTCGAGCACGGGATATGGCGCGCAAAGCTTCGCGGCGGCAGGACGAACAGATCATTGCCAGCATGATGACATCGACCGATTCGAAAGCTCGCCAGATCGACGTCCAATATGGTGCGATCAATCTCAGTGAGCTCATTTATCAGGCCTTGCGCCTTTTCCCCAGCTTCGGCAAAGAAGTCTTCAGCCCTAGAGTACTTTGGCGCGTCTTCAATAGTCTGCAGCGCATCCGCGCTTGCGCCTTCTGCCTCCAGCCTGGCAGACAACGCGGTCAAGCGCTGCCGAAGATCATCCACCTTATCTTTTGCCTGCTTCGAACGTCGGCGCACGAGGCCCAACATACTCGACACCGTCCATGCTGCCCAACGTTTCGTTGATCGTGGCCTCTTCGCGCTCCAGCGCAGCCTTCGCTTCCTCAATACTTTGCTCAGCAAGACGTGTCGCGCGATCGATATCCTTCCCTGCAAGAGCTGAAAGAACTAACTCAAGGATGCGATCTTCGAAGCTTGTAGTGCCGTCCTCTTCACCATCACCGATATCCGAACCTTGCAGCAGAGCCTCGACATCGCCGACAGCATGCGCCGCCATTTGGAGTTTTCATCAATCTTCCGACAATGTATTCCTCGAACGTGCCGCGTAGCATTATATTGAAGATGCTCACATGAGCGTGGTCAGAGGCAAGACGTTGAATACGCCCGATCCTCTGCTCAACAATCATAGGATTCCACGGCAGATCGTAGTTCACCAAAACGTTTGCTACCTGGAGATTGACACCCTCTGATCCTGCTTCTGTGGAGACAACCACTCGAACATCCGGCGGGTTTTTGCGGAAACGATTGATGGTTTCTTGATTGCGAGAGCCGGAGTCGCCGTTGATCAGTCCGACCCGCAATCCTTGGTCCTCCAAAAATGCCTGGATCGTAGTTTGAGTTTCCCGTCGTCCCGTGAACACGACCATGCGCCAGCGCTCCGGATTCTCCTTTTTCAGCTGCGCGACAAGAGTTGCTAGGCCGCGGAGCTTCGCGCTCGGTGGCATGTTCGTGACTATCGCTTTCACGGAAGCGGCAAACTCCGGAGGCACGGAGCCGTTACGCGCCATATTGATTAGCTGCGCCATCAACGCATCTGGACTACTAGTAAGAGCTTGCAGAATCGATATCTGAGTTAATCGGTTTAGCTTCTGGATAGGCTCGGCGATGGTTTTAATCAGCCGCAATTCGGAGGGTGTCGGATCGACGCGATGCATCTGTACAACGCGTTCCGGAAAGTAGAGTTTGGCATCACCTCTCCGAACCCGCGACATATAGCCGTATACAATCGAGCGGAATTCTTCCCGCGCATCAGCCTTAAGATGACGAGCCTGATCTCTTTTGTCGGCGATGAATTTTCTCGCGAACATTCCCTCGCTGCCGAATGGATTCTCGTGCCCACGCGCAACGGTCAACAAATCAACTAACGAGTATAAATCCCAAAGACGGTTGTGAATGGGGGTCGCAGTTAACATTAGAACGAAGCGAAAGCGGCGGTCTTCGAGGACTTTTCTGAAACGTTTAGCTACTTGCGGAGTCTTCTCGACACCGTAGAGATTACGAAGCTTGTGCGCTTCGTCGAGGATTAGCATCTGAAAGCGATTTTCTGGTATCTTTTCGAGATATAGGCGCGCTGTATTGTATGTCGTTATGACAGCGCCAAGTTCATCTGGGTCGGCCTTGATAAGATCTTTACCGATCGCGATTTCGGCCGGAATATCAAATTTAGAGCTGAGCTCTTCCTTCAATTGTTGAGCAAGGATTTTTGGGCAGACGATCAGAATCTTTGATAGTCGTGATCGTGCAATCAGTTCGCTGGCTATTAAGCCCGCACTTATCGTTTTGCCGAGTCCAACATCGTCAGCGAGAAGCGTCACTGGCAGCCGACGGCAGAACGTAATTAGATTACTCACTTGATGATGATACGGCGTGAGGCGGTCACGCCAACGTTGCGTGGATCTGAAATCCTCCGCACTCTCAATCACAATGGGGTCGGTCAAATCCCATTCGAGTCCTGCACGATAGATTTGATACTGATCGGGCGTCCTCTTGCGACTTAAAATTTTTGTTTGAAAATCAGAAGCAGTACTCATGCAGCAGCCGCCCCAGCATCAGTTCCCAGCCAAAGATGAGCACATCGGCTTTTAGGAGCAAGCCTTCTTTTGAAGGGAGCTGCGGCACATGGGTGACTGATAGGCGCTCATGGTCGAAGCTTAGTGCCAGTCTAGGCAGACTCGCATTCCACAAACAAACGGAAGGGTCGATGCACAGGCTTTGGTTTTCGATAGTTCGAATGGTCTGCTCTCGCTTGCCAATGTGATTTTCGAACCACGAGGGATTTGGCCTTTCAGGAACGGCTGGGCCGCAGCGATTCGCAAAACCGTACTAAATTGACGCAGTACGAAGGTCTGGAGAAAATATCGTCTCCAACGCCACAAACGCCACTAAATGCCAGCTTCCCGGTACGGCCAAGGAGCTCGAAAGTCCGCAAACATTGGGCTTTTCCTAGGTACAATATCGGGGTGGGAACGCTCGGGTAGGGATAGCTGGCGGAGAGAGCGGGATTCGAACCCGCGATACGGTTTCCCGTATACACACTTTCCAGGCGTGCGCCTTCAACCACTCGGCCACCTCTCCACGCGCCTG
>JAGVII010000071.1 GCA_020056155.1 Afipia sp. | reverse complement strand
GGCGGCGGGCCCATCATGTTGGGCTTGTCGACGAAGAACACCAGCACGCTCAGTGCAAGATAGAAGCACGCTAGGATGAAGAACGCATCGCCGAAGCTCATCACCACCGCCTGCCGGTGCACAATCATCGACAGCTGTTTCAGCGCCATCAGCGAGGCGTTGCCAGCGCCCTGAAATTTCTGGGTCAGCATGTTGAGCGTCTCGACCGCCATCGCATTGCCCCAGGTGACCCGGTCATGCAGCCGCGAAATATGCAGATCGGTCCGATGGTCGAGGATGGTGTTGATAAGCGCGAGCCCCACCGCGCCGCCGAGGTTGCGCGTCAGGTTGAACAGTCCCGCCGCGTTCTTCAGGCGCGAAGGCGCCAGCGTGCCGAGCGCGATGTTGTTGACCGGGACCATCGCCATCATGATGCCGACGCCGCGCAGGATCTGCGGCACCAGCAACTCGTGGAAATCATAATCGCGCGTGATCCCTGTCATCATCCATGAACTGAGCGCGAAAATGAGCAGCCCCGCGGCGATCATCAGGCGCAGATCGACCTTGGTCATCAGGCGGCCAATGATCGGCGCGCTGACGAACATCGCCGCACCGGACACGAACACCGTCTCGCCAATCATCAGGGCGCTGTAGCCGCGCACTTCGGCGAGATAACGCGGATAGACATAGGTCAGGCCATAGAGACCAATGCCGACGCAGAACGAGAACATGCAGCCGAGCGCGAAGTTGCGGTCGGTGAAGGCGCGGATATCGACGATCGGCTCCTTCTGCGTCAGCGCGCGATAAAAGAAGAGAATGGCTGACAGAACACAGACGATCGCGAAAAAGAAAATGGACTCGTCCTGCAGCCAGTCGTTACGCGGGCCTTCCTCCAGCACGTATTCGAGCGAGCCGAGAAACCCGGCCATCGAGGCCAATCCCCACCAGTCGAAATGCTCCAGCAGCGCGAAGTTCGGCTTGTCGAAATCCACCAGCGCCAGCACGCCGATGGTGATGGCGATTCCGGGAATGATGTTGATGAAAAACAGCCAGTGCCACGACATCAGGTCGGTGATGTAGCCGCCCACCGTCGGGCCGATGGTCGGCGCCAGCGTCGCCACAAGCCCGATGATCGGGCCGACGATATGAAATTTGCTGCGCGGGAAAACCGTATAGGCCGATGCGAACACGGTCGGGATCATGCCCGCGCCGACGAACCCCTGGATCGCGCGCCACAGGATCATCTGCTCGATGGTCGAGGTCATGCCGCACATGAAACTCGCTAAGGTAAATCCGGCGGCGGAGATCGCAAACAGCAGCCGCGTGCCTAACGCGCGCGACAGGAAGCCCGACAGCGGAATCGCGATCACCTCGGCGATCAGATACGACGTCTGCACCCATGCGACTTCGCTTGTGCTGGCCGACAGGCCAGCCTGGATTTCAGCCAGCGATGCCGAGACGATCTGGATGTCCAGGATCGACATGAACATCCCGAACACCATGATGAGGAACGCGATCAGCCGGCGTGTGCTGATGGTTTCCTCCGGCGCCGGTGCGGCCGGGACGCCATCCATGGTCGGCGATGCAGTGTTTGACATCGTCGGTTCTCAGTGCTTCGCCACGCAACAGATGCGCTCCCTCTCCCCGCCGGGGAGAGGGTCGGGGTGACGGGCACCAGATGTCAAAATGAAAATCCGATCCCCCTCACCCGCCCGCAAAGAGCGGGCGACCTCTCCCCCACGGGGAGAGGTAAAGAACGAGCGGGTGATACCGCAAACCACTTGTTATCTCGCCGCGATCGGATCGACGCCGTCCGGCGACGGCTTGGTGTTCACCGTCGTGATCACGGACATGCCGGGGCGCAGCAGGTTTTCGCGCGCGACGGAGGCCGGAACGCGAATCCGGACCGGCACGCGCTGAACCACCTTGGTGAAATTGCCGGTGGCGTTGTCCGGCGGCAGCAGGGTGAAAATCGAGCCCGAGGCCGGCGCGATGCTGTCGACGATGCCGTTGATGGTGCGGCCGCTCACCGCATCGACCTTGATCTTGACGTGCTGGCCCGGCTTCAGCCGCCCAAGCTGCGTCTCCTTGTAGTTGGCGTCGATATAAACGTTGTCGAGCTGCACCACATTGGCAAGCCGCTGGCCCGGCTGCACGTAGTCGCCGACGTTGACGATACGATTGGCGAATGTGCCGTCCACGGGCGCAAGCACGCTGGTGAACGACAGGTCACGCACCGCCTTGGCGAGCGCCGTGCGCAAT
>JAGVII010000056.1 GCA_020056155.1 Afipia sp. | reverse complement strand
CGCGCCTTCGATGAAGATCGGCGTGTTGATGGTGCGCAGGTCGCTGTCTGCGAACTGCACCACCGCTTCGGTTTCGCGCATCTGCGGATCGTCGGGAATGTCAGTGGAAATGCCGACAACGCCGAAGATCAATCCATTGCCGTCGAGAGTCTTGCGCCAGTATGCGAGCGGCCTGGCCGCGAATACCTCATCGAGAATGGCGATCAGTGCCGGCGCATTCTTGTGACGGATGGGCTTTGTCAGGAAACGCGGATCGTCGGCGAGTTCTTCGCGGCCGATCACTTTCACGAACACCGGCCACTGCTTCTCTTCATTGAGCAGCGACAGGATGATCCAGCGGTCGTCGCTGCACTTGTAGTGGCAGGTGACGGCATTCAGCGCGCGGTCGCGCGGCGGCCGCTTCTGGAACGCCGCGCCGCAAAGCGCGGCCTGCGCGTAGATGCCGTTGGACCAGATGCCGTTGACCATCAGGTTTGACATCACCTGCGTGCCCTTGCCGGTGCGCTCGCGCTGATAGAGCGCGGTGACGATACCGGCGAACATCGACATCGCGCAGGGATGGTCGCCCATGCCGGGCATCGAGCGGGCGGGTGTGCTCTCGTCGGTTTCGCGCACAAGGTCCATCAGGCCCGAGCGCGCCCACCATGCGTTGCTGTCGAAGCCCGGCTTGTCGGCTTCCGCGCCGATTTCGCCGTAGCCCGTGAACGATGCATAGACCAGACGGTCGTTGAGCGGGGCGAGGTCCTTGTACGTAACGCCGAGCTTCTTGCGGACCGGCGGCGGGAAATTGGTGATGAATACGTCGCAGTCGGCGGCGAGCTTGCGCAGCACGGCCTGGCCCTCGGGCTTGCTCAGGTCGAGCGCGAGGCTCTTCTTGTTGCGGCCCTCCAGCATCCACGCATAGTTGTGCGGGCTGATCGGGTATCCCGGCAGGTTGGGCAGGTTCCGGACCGGATCGCCGGCACCCGGCGGTTCGATCTTGATGACGTCGGCCCCGAAATCGGACAGCGCCGTTGCCGCCGCGGGCGCGGCGATGAAGCTGGCGCAGTCGATGACCTTGAGACCTTCGAAAATTCCCTGACCCATGCGGTTTGTTCCCTTTTTTTGTTAAGGGCCGCCGGGGGGATCGGGAGCCCGTATCAGTCGTTTTTGCGCTCGTCCGAGATCGCCTTGCCGTCGTTCGGCAGCGAGCCCGGTGCCACCAGGGTGACATTGCCCTGTAGCTTTGTCACGGCACGCAGGGTCGATGCAACCTCATCCCTGAGCGATTCGCCGCTTGACGGAGCTTCCGCCGACAGGGTCATGACATCGACCTCCTTGTCGCGCGTGACGACGAGGCGCAGCCGCCCGAGTTCGGGGTGCCGCTTGCCGATTTCGGCGATCTGCTCGGGGCGGACGAACATGCCCTTGACCTTGGTGGTCTGGTCGGCGCGGCCCATCCAGCCCTTGATGCGCATATTGGTCCGGCCGCACGGGCTTTGCCCGGCCAGCACGGCGCTGAGATCGCCGAGCGCCAGGCGAACCCACGGATGATGCGGATCGAGCGTGGTCACGACGATTTCGCCGACGTCGCCGTCCGCCACCGGCTCGCCGGTTCCCGGACGCACGATTTCGACAATGATGTTCTCGTTCACCACAAGGCCTTCCCGCGCGGCGGTCTCGTACGCGACGATGCCGAGGTCCGCGGTTCCGAAATTCTGGTAGGCGTCGACGCCGCGCGCCTTCATTTCGTCCTGCAGCGACCTGGGGAAGGCGGCGCCTGACACCAGCGCGCGCTTGATCGACGACACGTCACGGCCGGTCTTGTCCGCCGTATCGAGCAGGATTTTCAGAAAATCCGGCGTGCCGGAATAGCCGGCGGGGCGGTAGGTCTCGATCAGTTCAAACTGCTGTTCGGTGTTGCCGGGGCCGCCGGGGATCACGGCGCAGCCGAGCGCGCGGGCGGAGCTGTCGAAGATAAAGCCGCCGGGCGTCAGGTGATAGCTGAAGGTGTTGAGAATGATGTCGCCCGGACGGAAACCGGCGGCGAATACCGCACGCGCGCCGCGCCATGGATCGTCGGCGGCGGCTTCCGGCTCAAAAATCGGGCCGGGTGAGGTGAACAGGCGGCCGAACGAGCCTGCCGGCGAGGAGACGAAGCCGCCGAACGGCGGCGCGGCCTTGTGCAGCGCGGGCAGTTCGGATTTGCGCAGCACCGGCAGTTTCGCCAGTGCGGCGCGGCTGGTGACGGAGGCGAGGTCGATGCCCCTGAGGCGCTCCGCATAGGCCGGTGCTTTCGCCGCCGCGCGCAGCACGCCGGGCAGCCGCGCGAACAGGTCGGCGTTGCGCTCGCTCGGTGAGCGTGTTTCGAGAGCGTCGTAGTGGTCGGTCATCGGTAGTCCATATGTTCGTCATTGCGAGGAGCGAAGCGACGAAGCAATCCAGTCTTGCGCCGGTTCTCACCGCAAGTTTGTGTGCCCATGTCTGAATTGCTTCGCCGCGCCCGCAATGACGGATGTGGTTACAGCCAGCGCTTGCGGCGCTTGAAGCTCTTCAGGTTCTTGAAACTCTTGCGCTGGTCGCCCGCGCCGCCGAGATAGAATTCCTTGACGTCCTCGTTGTCGCGCAGCTCTTTGGCGGTGCCGTCGAGCACGACCTTGCCCTGCTCCATGATGTAGCCATGGCTCGCGACGGAGAGGGCCGCGCGCGCATTCTGCTCCACCAGCAGGATGGTGACGCCGAGGTCGCGGTTGATCTGCTTGATGATGCCGAACACTTCCTTGACCAGCAGCGGCGACAGACCCATCGACGGCTCGTCCATCAGGATCATCTTCGGGCGCGCCATCATCGCGCGGCCGATCGCCAGCATCTGCTGCTCGCCGCCGGAGAGATAGCCGGCGAGGCCGGTGCGCTCCTTGAGGCGCGGGAAATACTGGTAGACCATGTCGATGTCGTCATCGACGTTCTTGTCGTTGCGGGTGAAGGCACCGAGCCGCAGGTTTTCCAGCGCGGTCATGTCCGCGATGATGCGGCGGCCTTCCATCACCTGAAAAATTCCACGGCGCACGATCTTG
>JAGVII010000216.1 GCA_020056155.1 Afipia sp. | reverse complement strand
GGGTCTGCTTGTTGTCGCCCGCGACGCGCACGCCGGAGGCGACTGGAAAGGCCTGCGCAACCGTCGGCTGTGGCGCCTGAGATTCGATGGCTTTGACGGGGAGAATCGCAAGACACGACAATGCTGCGGCGCACACATGGGCAGCGACCAGCAACGCGCAAAATTTCATGTGACCCGTCAACGATTCCGCAGCCTCCGGACACCTCATACCGCAATAGAACTGCACAGTTAACGACGGCTTACCGAGCCAAAGACGATTGCTGCGCTGTGTTGCAGTGCTGTGACGCTTCGCTTGCCAGAAAGCACCGTTCGACGTATGTATGAGGGGCTGACGGTTTAAACTTGCGGTTGTGTCGCGTTCAGCTTCCCGGTGCAGCGCCAGTTCCTCGTATTCAATCAGAGGTTCCAGCGTACCTTCCGACCCTCCAAAGCCAGCGCAGTGCGCGGCTGACAAGGAGCGGCGGTTACCAGCCCGAGCGGCTACCCTCATGACCGGCGACTGCTGCCGCAAGGCAGCGGACCATCGAGAGCCAGCGCGCGCACCTTGCGCCGCGTTGACACTGCCAGCAGCGAATCCGCTGGCGACGTCGGCGGCAGGATACGGCGGCACCTTTGCCGCCCATTGAATTAGACGGGCCGACGCTTGATGCGCCAGACTCTATTGCCGAACGGGATCTGTAATAAAATCCCATCAATGCCAGCATCGATACGACGCGAATCTTTTCCGCGTCGCGTTTCGCTGACGTTGCGATCGGCACGGTGCCTCGGGCGGCGTTTTGGCCTTCCCCTCACCCCCGAATCAGGTGGACCGTTACGTGACCCGGCTACGCGCCCTGCGCTGGCCGCCGAACGTACCGTTCGCCGTCAAGAGCTCAAAAATGCCCAACAAGATGTTGATCGATGCCACCCATCCGGAAGAGACCCGGGTGGTCGTGGTCCGCGGCAATCGCGTCGAGGAATTTGATTTTGAATCCGCCCAGCGCAAGCAACTGCGCGGCAATATCTATCTTGCCAAGGTCACGCGCGTAGAGCCGTCGCTCCAGGCCGCGTTCATCGAATATGGCGGCAATCGCCACGGCTTTCTGGCCTTCAGCGAAATCCATCCCGATTACTACCAGATCCCGGTTGCGGATCGTCAGGCCCTGATCGAGGCGGACGAGCGCGCGCACCGCGAAGCCGAGGAAGAATCGGAAAATCGCTCCAACCGCCGCCGCTCTCGTCATCGCAGTTCCCGGCGCCGCAACAGTGGCGAGCGGGTGCAGAGCGAAATCGTCGAGGGCGCAAGCCCCGATGGCCAGACGTCGCCGGATACAGCGCAGGTTGGCGATCACGCACCTGACCATCCGCACGATTCGGAGGCCGCGCATCAGGAGCACGGCGAACACGATCACAACCTGCGCGATCATGCGGTCGCCGATCACGATGACCACGGCCCTGACGACCACCATGGCGATCATGACCACGCCGAACATGTTCGACACGCGCATGAGGCGGATCACACTTCTGCGCCGCTGACCGGCGATGCGCCGGCAACATCCGATGACGAGGCGGACGCCGCTGACGATCATTCTCACGATGACCACGCACGCGATGACCATGCGCATGACGACCAGCCGCATGAACATCATGCACACGACGACTCCCATGACGCCGAAGCCGCCCCCCACGGCGACGACCATCAAGACGAGCGCCACGCCGACGACGCGGATGACGACGACGAAGACGGTGAGGACGCCGAAGAGGACGTCGTCGAGTCGGTCGGCGGCGACGACGTGCTCGAAGAGGTGCCGGAGCGCGCCTTCCGTCCGCGCCGCCAGTACAAGATTCAGGAAGTCATCAAGCGCCGCCAGGTGATGCTGGTTCAGGTCGTCAAGGAAGAACGCGGCAACAAGGGCGCCGCGCTAACGACCTATCTCTCGCTCGCGGGCCGGTACGCCGTGCTGATGCCCAACACCGCCCGTGGCGGCGGCATCAGCCGCAAGATCACCTCGGCGCAGGACCGCAATCGCCTGAAGGATGTGGTGCAGGATCTCGACGTGCCGGAGGGCATGGGAATCATCCTGCGCACCGCCGGCGCATCCCGCACCAAACCCGAGATCAAGCGCGACTTCGAATACCTGATCCGGATGTGGGAAACCGTCCGCGACACCACGCTGAAATCGCAAGCCCCTACCCTCGTCTACGAGGAAGGCTCGCTGATCAAGCGCTCGCTGCGGGATCTCTACAACAAGGAAATCGACGAAGTCCTCGTCGCCGGCGAGGCCGGCTTCAACGAGGCGCGTGATTTCATGAAAATGCTGATGCCGACCAACGTGCGGTCGGTGAAGCAGTATCGCGACGGCCAGCCGCTGTTCTCGCGCATGGGTGTCGAGAGCCAGCTCGACGCGATGTTCTCGCCGACGGTCACGCTGAGATCCGGCGGCTACATCGTTATCAACCAGACCGAAGCGCTGGTCTCGATCGACGTGAACTCGGGCCGCTCGACCCGCGAGCACCATATCGAAGACACCGCACTCAAGACCAATCTTGAAGCCGCCGAGGAAGTCGCACGGCAGCTCCGGTTGCGCGATCTCGCCGGCCTGATCGTCATCGACTTCATCGATATGGACGAGAAGCGGAACAACCGCTCCGTCGAGCGCAAGCTCAGCGACTGCCTGCGGCAGGACCGCGCCCGCATCCAGGTCGGCCGCATCTCCCATTTTGGCCTGCTCGAAATGTCGCGCCAGCGCATCCGCGCCAGCGTGCTGGAAAGCTCGACCGAACCGTGCCCGCATTGCGGCGGCTCCGGCCATGTCCGTTCGGTTTCGTCCGTCGCGCTGCAATTGCTGCGCGGTCTCGAAGAAACCCTGATGAAGGGTCCGACCCACAATCTCACGGTGCGCACGCGTACCGACGTGGCGCTCTATGTTCTCAATCACAAGCGCGGTCATCTGCGCGATCTGGAAAGCAGCTTCAAGGTCACGCTGGCAGTCATCGCCGACGGAACGATCAGCGGACAGCAATCGTTCGTCATCGATCGCGGCGAAGCAGTGCATACGCTGGAGGCGGCCAAGGCAATTCTTGCGGCACAAGTCGCGGCCTTCCCCGCTGCCGTCGAAGACACCTACGAATACGAAGAAGACGAAGTCTTCGAGGCCGAAGCTGAATTTGAAGGCGACGATGAAACCGAAGGCGCAGAGGCTCAATCTGCCGACGCGGGTCCGGTGGCGGAAGGCGAAGAAGGTCCGCGCCGCAAGCGCCGACGCCGCCGGCGTGGCCGTGGCGAGGGGCGCGAAGGTGCTGCTCCCGCCGACCAGAACGCCGCTCAAGTATCCGC
>JAGVII010000200.1 GCA_020056155.1 Afipia sp. | reverse complement strand
CCTCGGACGCCGACAGGATTTCCGGATTGATGAAAACGCGCGGTTCCTTTTCCCCCTCCTTCTTGGAGAGGTCCATGGTGATCAGCCGCAGCGGCACGGCGATCTGGATCGCGGCGAGACCGATGCCTGGCGCGTCGTACATGGTTTCGAACATGTCGTCGGCGAGCGCCCTGATCTCCGGCGTGATCTTTTCAACCGGCTTTGAGATCAGCCGCAGTTGCTTGTCGGGAAGAATGATGATGTCGCGATTGGCCATGGGCGCGATGTAATGGGAGCGCCCGCCGCGGTCAAACCCGTTGTGGCGTCAGGCGCTTGGCCGGAAGCGAATGTCGTTAACCGGGGATTAACCATAAAAATCAGGGAGTTGTTAACCATAAATGTTCCCTATTCGTTCGCATTTCGCCGCGAATCGGGTTATCAAGGCGGCATGAACGAGATCCTTTTCATGGCCGGCGATGTGCCGGTACGCATGGGCGCCGCCCTCGTCGCATTCGGCGCGCTGGCGCTGCTTCTGCTGCTGACCATCGCCATCGTTATCGCCCGCTCCGGACGCAAAGGCGCGGAGGCCGCCATGGCGCAGGCCGTGCGCGCCGACGAGCTTGAAGAACGGCTCGCCGAGGTGTTGCGGCTGCAGAGCGAATCCACCGGCCGCGTTCAGGAAATGGGACAGGCGCTCGCCGGGCGTCAGGCCGACATGGCCCGCGCCGTCAACGAACGGCTGGATTCGGTGACGCATCGCGTCGGCCAGTCGATGGAGCAGACCACGCGCAACACCATGGACAGTCTGCGCGTGCTGCACGAGCGCCTCGGCATCATCGACAACGCCCACAAGAACCTCACCGACCTCACATCGCAGGTGACGACGCTGCGCGATGTGCTGGCCAACAAGCAGTCGCGCGGCGCGTTCGGTCAGGCGCGGATGGAAGCCATCGTGCAGGACGGCATGCCGAAGGGCAGTTACGCATTCCAGCACACGCTCTCCACCGGCAAACGGCCGGATTGCGTGGTGTTCCTGCCCGACCAGCGGCCGCTGTGCATCGATGCGAAATTTCCGCTGGAAGCCGTCACGGCGCTGCGCGACGCCCGCAGCGACGAGGAAAAGAAATACGCCACCCAGCGGCTGCGGCAGGACGTGATGAAGCACGTCACCGATATCGCCGATAAATACCTCATCCCCGGCGAGACGCAGGACACGGCGCTGATGTTCGTGCCGTCGGAATCGGTCTACGCGGAAATTCACGACGGCTTCGACGACGTGATCCAGAAGGCCTACCGCGCGCGGATCGTGCTGGTGTCGCCGTCGCTGCTGATGCTGGCGATTCAGGTGATGCAGCAAATCCTGAAGGACGCGCGGATGCGCGACGCCGCCGACCAGATCCGCACCGAAGTCATGCATATGTCGGACGACCTCGGACGGCTGCGCGAGCGTGTGCTCAAGCTGCAAAAAGACTTCGGCAACGTGAACGAGGACGTGCGGCAGATCCTGATTTCCGCCGACAAGATCGAAAAGCGCGCCGGCCGCATCGAGGAACTGGATTTCAGCAAAGGCAGCGAACCCGCCGACACGCCGCGCGTCGTTTTGTCCGGCGGTCCCGATCTGTTTCCGGCCCATCCGCTCCGCAAATTGCAGGCGGGGGAGTAGCTTCTCTTTCACGATCCTCCGCTGCGCTTCGTGCTTTTCACCTCTCCCCGTAAGAACGGGGAGAGGGAGAAGTCAGCCCGAATCTGCTAACACCCCTGCATGACAGCGCCTGAAACCGTCAAACCGACGCCAGTTTCGCCCCCTGCCCGCGCCTCGTGGCGTGAAGCGCTGGCGGTGTACCTGCAGCCACGTGTGCTGATTGTGCTGGTCCTCGGCTTCTCGTCGGGCCTGCCGCTGGCGCTGTCCGGCTCGACGCTCCTGGTGTGGATGCGCGAATCCGGCGTCGACCTCGGCACCATCGGCCTGTTCGCCCTGGTCGGCACTCCCTATACGCTGAAATTTCTCTGGGCGCCGCTGGTGGACGCGCTGCATGTTCCCTTGCTGACGAAGTGGCTGGGGCGCAGGCGCGGCTGGCTGGTGTTCGCGCAGTTGCTGCTGATCGCCGCGATCCTGCTGCTCGCCGTCACCGATCCTGCGAAATCGCCGTTTTATGTTGCGCTCGGCGCGCTGCTGGTCGCAGCCGCCTCCGCCACGCAGGACATCGTGGTCGATGCCTTCCGCGTCGAAAGCCTGCCCGAGAGCGAGCAGGCCGCCGGCATGGCTTCATACGTTGCGGCCTATCGCGTCGGCATGCTGATCTCGACCGCGGGCGCGCTGTTTCTGGTCAGCGGATTCGAAGCCACCGGCCTGACCAAATCCATCGCGTGGATGTGGGGCTATATCGCGATGGCGGCGATGGTGCTGATCGGCATGATCGCGGCGCTGGTCGCTACCGAACCCGAGCAATCGCGCCGCGCCGAGGAAGCCTCCAGCGGCGACAGCGCATTCACGCGCGTCACGCGCGCCGCGGTCGGCGCCTTCACCGAATTTCTGACCCGAAAGGACGTCTGGGCGGTTCTCGCATTCGTCATTCTCTACAAGTTCACCGACTCGTTTTCCGGCACCATGACCGCGCCTTTCGTGATCGACCTCGGCTTCACGCGCAACGACTATGCCGCCATCGTCAAGGGCGTCGGGCTGGCCGCAACACTGATCGGCGGATTCGCCGGCGGATTCCTGGCGCGGGCCTGGTCGCTGGAAGCGTGCCTCTGGACCGGCGGTGTGCTTCAGGCGATCTCGAATCTCGCCTTCGCCTGGCTCGCTTATGTCGGATTGAACCAATGGGCATTGGCGCTGGCGATTACGGTGGAGAATTTCACCGGCGCGATCGGCACGGTGATTTTCGTCGCCTATCTCTCGTCGCTGTGCCAGAGCCCGCTGCACACCGCGACCCAGTACGCGTTGCTCACCGCGTTCGCCGCGATCGGCCGGACCTATCTGTCGGCGGGCGCGGGATACGTCGCGCAGGCCACCGGGTGGCCGGCGTTCTTCGTGCTCAGCGTGCTGGTCGCAGTGCCGAGCCTGATCCTGCTGGCATGGCTGCAACGGCGCGGACACTTTGAGGCGTTGAGAAAAGGTTGATCGGTCTCACCGGTCCTCATTGCGCCCCTCAATGCTTCGTCACCACGCTCCACTTGGTGACGATGGCGTCGCTCAACTGCCCGGCGGCTTGTGCGCAGGCCAGTTCGTTGGCCTTCACCGCGATGCTCTTGCCGATAAAGGGTTTCAGCGCCGCTGCTTCAGCGTCGCTGTTGGTCACGATCTGAAACGTCTCGGGGCCGGTTTCCAGATTGCACAGGCCGGTCGGTCCGGGCAGCCGCCGCGGTTCGCTGGTCAACTGGTAGGTAATGACGCGCTTCTTCCTCGGGCCGGAGCGCATTGCGGTCAGTTCGCCCGACAGCACCTCGCCGGTTTTGATCGGCTTGGCCTTCTGCTGCGCGGACGCATCGGAGGAGATCAGGACGGTCACGCAGCATGCGGCGAGCACTGCGGGCACATTCGCGAACAGACGGAGAATCATGCGGCTTCCATTTCGTGAGTTCAGTTTGAGAGATCAGAACAGCGTCCGCTGCCGCATGGCAGCCGACAAGGTTCCTTCGTCGAGATAATCAAGCTCGCCCCCGACCGGCACGCCATGCGCCAGCCGGGTGACCTTGACGTTGGCATCCTGCAACAGGTCGGTGATGTAGTGCGCGGTGGTCTGGCCATCGACTGTTGCATTGAGCGCGAGGATGATTTCGGTGACCCGTGGGTCGAGGGCGCGCTGGACCAGCGCATCGATGGTCAGATCCTGCGGACCGACGCCATCGAGCGGCGACAGCGTCGCGCCGAGCACGTGATAAAATCCATTCGTGGCATGAGCGCGTTCAAGCGCCCACAAATCCGCGACGTCCGCCACCACCACGATGATCGAGGGATCGCGCCGGGTATCGGTGCAGACCGTGCAGGGATTCTGCGTGTCGATGTTGCCGCAGGTGTTGCAGACCTGAATCTTGTCGATCGCCACCTGGAGTGCCGCCGACAGCGGCGTCATCAGGGCTTCGCGTTTCTTGATCAGATGCAGCGCCGCGCGCCGCGCCGAGCGCGGCCCAAGCCCCGGCAGCCGCGCCAGCAGCTGGATCAGGCGTTCAATCTCCGGACCTGCAACGGCAGTGGGCATATTAACCGAGACCCAGTCCCGGCGGCAGGCCGAGGCCGCCGGTCAGCGTCTGCATCTTTTCCTGCATGGCGGCTTCGGCCTTGCGGCGCGCATCGTTATGCGCCGTCACCAGCAGGTCTTCGAGAATTTCGCGCTCGTCCGCTTTCACCAGCGACGGATCGATCTTCACGGCCTTCACTTCGCCCTTGGCCGTCATGCGCACGCTGACCAGCCCGCCGCCGGAGGT
>JAGVII010000508.1 GCA_020056155.1 Afipia sp. | reverse complement strand
GCGTGGGGCGGGCCTGCGCGGCTGGCCTACCACGGCGTGATGCCACTGGCCGACGGCGATCATCCGCTACTCGGCGCCCAGCGCATCAACCTGACGTTTCGGAAGACGCGGTGACGCGCTTTTACCGGAAGGCGCGCCAAGTTCTTCGTCATTGCGAGCACAGCGAAGCAATCCAGTCTTGAGCGAGCGAGCAAGAGCTGGATTGCTTCGTCGCAAGTGCTCCTCGCAATGACGGGCGGTATCTATTCCCGATCGACCCGCACCACGCGGCCCTTCTCGATCGCCAGAGCAAGGCGGCCTTTTTTCAGGGCCAGCGCTGCCTCGCCGAACAGCTCGCGGCGCCAGCCGTGCAAGGCGCCGACATCGGCGTTATCGTCGGCGGCGATCTGTTCGAGATCGTCCACGGTCGCAATCACCTTGCTGGCGACCGCGTGCCGCTCGGAGGTCATGCGCAGCAGAACCTTGAGCAGTTCGACCGTCGCGGCGCCGTTGGCATTGCCGCGCGGCTTATCGAGCTTGGGCAACGTCGTGAGATCGCGCGCGATCCCACGCTTGACGGCGGCGACGATGTCCTGTCCCCATTTCGACTTGTCGAACCCCTTCGGCAGCGAGCGCAGGCTTGCAAGCCGCTCAAGGCTGGTGGGTGCGTGGGTGGCTATGTCGCGGATGACGTCGTCCTTCAGCACCCGCGAGCGTGGCACGTCGCGGCTTTGCGCTTCCTGTTCGCGCCACGCCGCGACTTCCATCAGCACCGCGAGTTCTTTCGGTTTGCGCACGCGGGTCTTGAGCCGTTCCCATGCGCGCTCAGGATGGAAGTCGTAGGTCTTCGGCGAGGTGAGGATTTCCATTTCCTCAGCGACCCATTCGCTGCGCCCGCGCTTCTTGAGGTCGGCATCGAGCGCCGCGAACACGTCGCGCAGATGCGTGACGTCGGCCAGCGCGTAAACGATCTGATCCTGCGTCAGGGGACGGTTCGACCAATCGGTGAAGCGATGGGTCTTGTCGGGACGATGCCCGGTGATGCGCTCGACAAGCTGGTCGTAGGCGATCGAATCGCCATACCCGAGGACCATGGCTGCGACCTGGGTGTCGAACACCGGATGCGGGATGATGCCGGCGCGGTGAAAGATAATTTCGATGTCCTGCCGCGCGGCATGGAACACCTTCAGCACGCTCTCGTTGGCCATCAGGTCGAAGAACGGCTTGAGGTCGATTCCCTCGGCGAGGGTGTCCACAACCACAGCCTCATCCGCGCTGGCCATCTGCACGACGCAGAGCAGGGGATAGTAGGTGGTTTCGCGCAAAAACTCGGTATCGACGGTGATAACGGGGTGTTTGGCGAGGCGATTGCAGACGGCGGTGAGTTCGTCGGTGGTGGTGATCATTTCCATGCGGGGGTTATGGACGCCTTGAGAGGATTTTTCCATGCGAAAATCGGCTGATCGGGCAAGTCCATAGGTCATGGCGGGGGACATCTTTCCGGTGCTGCTGAACCGGAGGCCTATGCTGCGCGACCAATACGTCATTGCCGCAACGCATTATTTCAGGACGCGCAAGGGTGACTGTCATGGCCGGAAAATCTCTTATTGGTGTGGGAGCCTTGGGTCTTCTGATCGCATCGCTGGTTCCCGCCTTGGCGATAGCGAACAACCTCGCGATCAACACTGGCACCCACATCCCGATGCGGCCCCACGTCAATCTGAACGCGACGATCAACCTCGGCGTCAAGGCGCACACGTTTCACGATGTCGATCTCCCCGAAGCCTGCCGCGCCGATGAACGCATCAGGACGAAAGGCAGGCGCGGGTGGCGCTGCCGGCAGGATCGCTAAGGCAATGCCCTTCGATGGGACTCCTTGCCGCGATGACAAGGCAATGGAGGTGAAGCGCAGAATGCAGAACTCAGAGGTGGTATGCGTCCCGCCAAAGGGGCTGCATTGCGCCCTGTAGCGTGATTAGGTGCGGCTCCACATGCGAGCTTCACCGTCATGATTACTGGACTTGATCACGCCGTCGTTCTGGTTCGCGACATCGACGCCGGTGTCGCCGGCTATCAGACATTGCTTGGCCGCGCGCCCGCATGGCGTGCGCAAAGCAATGGCGCGGCCACCGCGATCTTCGCGCTCGACAACACATCGCTCGAACTGATGGCGCCCGCGGGTGAGGGCGAGGCCGCCGATCGTGTACGCGCTGCGCTCGACAAGCAGGGTGAGGGGCTCGCAAGCCTCGCCTTCGGCGTCGACGACATCGCAAAGGCGCACCGCCGCCTCACGCGGCTCGGGCTTGCACCGGACGACATCAGCAACGGCGCCAGCAATGATCTTGCATCCCGCCGCACGCTTGCGTGGAAGCGCACACGGGCGTCAGCGGAATCGACCCACGGTATCCGGCTGTTCTTTCTCCAGCGCGACGAATGGCTCGCACGCTCGCCGGAGGCCGCCTCGGCGCCCATCGACGCGCTTGATCATCTGGTGATTGCGACACCCGACCCGGAGCGCACCGCTGCGCTGTACGGGGCGCGTCTCGGCCTCGATATGAAACTGGACCGGACCATCGCCGCGCTGGGTACGCGCTTTCTGTTCTTCAGGACCGGCGGTCTGGTGTTCGAGGTCATCCATCGCATCAAGGACGGCCGAGGGGACGGCCCGGACAAGATTTTCGGCGTGTCCTGGCGCGTGGCCGACGTGGAGGCGACGCGAAACCGGCTTCTCGGGGCGGGTCTGGAGGTCTCCGAACTGCGCGAGGGCCGCAAGCCCGGCACCCGGGTTTTCACGGTGCGGACCGGCACCTTCGGGGTGCCAACCATCGTCATCCAGCAGGGTCAGCGCGAGGCAGACGACAGTTAATCGCCCGCGTGCCCGCCCTGCGACGGGTCCATTGTTTTTATTAAGCTTTTTCCCGCCATACGGGAGGGGAAACGGCACCATCCGGTTGCCGCGTTCCCTGCGCTCGGGTAAACCCTGCGCGCGCACCCTAGTGTCCCGTATCCGACGTTTGCTTCTTTTCGCTGCGCGTTCCGAGCAAACGTCGGATACGAAGGGACACTAGAAAACTATGATTCTAATGATCCTTTGGTTCTGACATTCGTACTAAGTGTCCGCGAAAGATGCGGTACGAATGTCAGAACCGGATCATTAGCGTCATACCCCCTGATTCTTGTCTCTGACGCCGATTTCCAGGATTTCCATGCATCGTTATCGTTCCCACACCTGCGGCGCGCTCCGCGAAGCCGACATTGGTCAAGAGGTCCGGCTGTCCGGCTGGTGCCACCGCATTCGCGACCATGGTGGACTGCTGTTCATCGACCTGCGCGACCACTACGGAATGACGCAATGCGTGGTCGATCCGGACTCAAAGGCGTTCGGTCTGGCCGAAAAGTTGCGCGCGGAATGGGTGGTGAAGATCGACGGCAAGGTGCGCCGCCGCCCTGACGGCACGGACAATCCCGACCTGCCGACCGGCACGGTCGAGCTGTTCATCGCCGATATCGAAGTGCTGGGCGAGGCGGGCGAACTGCCGATGCCGGTGTTCGGCGATCAGGAATACCCGGAGGAAATCCGCCTCAAGTACCGCTTCCTCGATCTGCGCCGCGAAAAGCTGCACCAGAACATCATGACGCGCGGAGCCATCGTGGACTCGATGCGCGCGCGGATGAAGACGGCCGGCTTCTTCGAATTCCAGACGCCGATCCTGACCGCGTCGTCGCCGGAAGGCGCGCGCGACTTCCTCGTGCCGTCGCGCATTCATCCGGGCAAGTTCTACGCGCTGCCGCAGGCGCCGCAGCAGTACAAGCAACTGC
>JAGVII010000429.1 GCA_020056155.1 Afipia sp. | reverse complement strand
GTGGACGGCGGATTCGAGGCCACCGGCATCGGCCTGCCGACGCTGCGCGGCGAAGGCCGCAACGGCTGACGGCGAGACGGCGTCGCGGCCTTCAGGACGCGCGCGCAGCCATGTCGTCCCGGCTGTGGTCTGGTGTTTTGCGCCGTGCGGTCGTGCGTGCATTTCCGGCCTCAATTCGTGACTGCCCCATGCTTTCGATCAGGGGCAGTATTCGCGCCCGATAGCTGGCGAACAGATCGGTCGCGATCCAGCTTTCGTAGTGATCTTCCGTCTCGAACACCCCGATCATCAGGGCCGAACTTCCATCGACATCGCGATAGACCCGGCCGCCGTGAAACCCCGAAATCCTGTCCGCGAAGCAATCCCGGGCGGCCTCCAGCAGCGTTGCAAGTTCGTCGAGCTTGCCCGGCTTGGGGGTGAAACTGTTGATCAGGACAAACGGCCGCGGCTCGTTGCCTGGCGATTGCACCTGCTCGTGATGGATGGGTCTGCTCATCAATTTCATTCCTGATTGCCGTTGGAGATTCGCTCTGCCATCGCGATGCTTGCGACAGCGGACAAGTCAGCCTACAACCTCAAGTTAAGTTGAGGTCAAGCGATGCAGAACAGGAACCACGGCAAGGCGCCAGCCGGGATTGCCCGCGAATTGACTGTCGGCGAGGTCGCCCGACGTTCCGGCGTCGCCGTTTCCACTCTCCATTTTTACGAGTCCAGGGGACTCATCGCGAGCCGCCGCAACCAGGGCAACCAGCGCCGTTATCCGCGAGCCGTGCTGCGCCAGGTCGCAATCATCAAGGTGGCGCAAAGCACCGGCGTTCCACTTGCCGCGATCCGCGACGCCCTGACGTCGTTGCCCAAGGGGCGCCCGCCGACGGCGAGAGACTGGGCGAGGCTTTCCGCCAGCTGGCGCGCCGATCTCGATGAACGCATCGCCAAGCTGACCCGTCTGCGTGACCAGCTCGGTGATTGCATCGGATGCGGATGCCTCTCACTCAAGACCTGCCCGTTGCGCAATCCTTCGGACCTGCTCTCAAGGCAGGGTTCCGGAGCCAGATTGCTCGATCCCTCATAACGTCCGGAACGAACCCGGCGCGCCGTCGTCTCCTTATTTCTCGGCAACGGCCTTCATGCTGGTCAGCCCCTGCTGAAACTGGTCACCGCACATGCGATCCATATTCATGAACATGTGCATGATCTTCATCATGTAAGGCACAGGGCCCTGCATCGCCCAGGTCACGCTGGTCGCATTGCCTTTGGGCAGCATGGTAAACTCGGCCGTATTATGCGCCTCGAACGGGCTGAAGAAATCCAGCTTGATCACAATCTTCGACGATGGATTCGCCTCGATGATTTCCATGCGCCCACGGCCGACATTCTTGTTGCCGTTCCATTCATACACCGAACCCTTACCGTTCGGCGCGCCGCTGAATGTCCGCTGCATCGACGGGTCGAGGTTCTCGTATGGCGACCACGAGCCCCAGTGCCTGTAGTCATTGATCAACGGAAAGATTTTGTCCGCGGGCGCGTTGATGTCCAGAGATCGCTGCACGCGGAAGGTGTCAGGCCGCATCGCTGCGACAAGCAAAACAATCGCGATCAGAATTGCAAGCGCGATAGCGACGTAGATCAGGGTGGTCATGTCTTTACTCCGTCTCGCATGAAGTTTGAAATCAGGCGTCAACGCCGCCAGGGAAAGATCAGGCGCAGCCGCTCGTCGCGCAGATACAGCCCCGCCCACAGCAGGGTCCCGAGATAAACGCCGAACAGCGTGTGGCTGAACAGCGGGCTCCCGGCCCGGACGTGCACGTAGATCGCACCGCCGAGGTAGCCGGTCAGCAGGATCGCGCCGAGCACCGAGGTTTTCGGGTAGGCATAGAGCAGCGTGCCGGCCAGCGTCAGCACGCCAAGGGTGACCGCAAGATCGGTTGGAATGCCGAGCTGACGCGAGGTCTCGATCACGATATCGAGCGGGATCACCTTGATGGCGCCGTCCAACAGCAGGAACACGACGACCAGACCGCTGAGAATGCGGCCGGTCCAGAGTGCGGTCGCCGAAATCGGAACAAGTTCGTTCATGATGATGCTCCGGATGTCAGGCCTGCAGCGACGCGAGATGCGCGGCGAGTTGATCCCACGTTCCGCCAAAGCCCTGCTTCATGCTGTCGAAGTTGCCTTCGAACGTCGCACGCTCTTCGTCTGCCGGATTCAGCGCGACCACACGATTGACCAGCAGCGTCTTGTCGCCCTGCGCGATCAGATTCAGGGTGCCGAGCATTTCAATCGGCCATGTCGGCGCCATGGGATGACGGGTGAGACCGCCGTCCTTGTCGGAAAACGAACTGACAAAAACCATCCGCTCCGGCTTCACGATTTCGCGGAATACCCACTTGCCCCACATCTCGCTGCCATCGGGAGCTTTCATGCCATAGTGGAAGATGCCGCCGGGCTTGAGGTCGAGATTGCCGACGATCATCTTGAAGCCCTTCGGGCCCCACCACTTCATCAGATGATCTCTCTGGGTAAACACTTTCCAGACCAGATCGCGCGGGGCATCGAACAGGCGCTCGATGACGAATTCCTTGCTGAAAGTTTCCGCAATTGCAGCGGGCTGAGCTGAGGCCATCTCTTTTCTCCGAAAGCTGTTTGCTTTTGATTTTGCGCGGCGATCAGGCTGCGGGCGCGGGCTGGGGATGCGCGAGGCTCCAGCCATGGCCGAACGGATCGCGCACCTGTGCGTAGCGCGCGCCCCAGAATGCATCCCAGGGCTCAAGGATCACCGTCGCGCCGGCGTCGATCGCGCGCTTGAACGCCTCGTCACAGTTCGGCACTTCAAGATGAATGAGGAACGTCGAACCGCCGAGCTTGCCCGGAGATTCGGTCTTGCCGTCGCCGTGGTTGCAGTATTCGGGGAAGTAGTCCATCAGGTAGACGGCCGCGCCGTTCACGGTCATCTGGGCATGCATCAGGCGCTTGCCGTCTTCCGCCGGCATGCGCATGGTTTCCGTCGCGCCGAAGGCCTTGCTGTAAAACGCCAGCGCATCGACGGCGCCATCGACCACGAGATGCGGAACCAGCGGGGGAAGCTGAGCGGATTGGTCGGCCATGGGTAACTCCCGTACTTTGGTTGATCGTGCTGATGTGATGTCCGAACACCGCCGAGGCGGCGTTCTACTTCCTTGATTTTTTAGAAGTCGTTCGCTGCGGAGACTTCCGCGTTGCCGTCTTGCGCCCCTTTGAAGAGGCCTCCAGCTCTTCTTTTGCCTGCAAAACGCCGAGATACTCCTCGAGGCGGTCCAGCCCCGCCTCCCAGAAGCGGCGATAGCTCTCAAGCCAGTCGTCAACTTCCTTCAGCGCCGCCGGTTCGATCTTGCACGGACGCCACTGCGCGGCACGGCCGCGCGTCACCAGACCGGCATGTTCCAGCACCTTCAGATGTTTCGACACCGCGGGCATGCTCATGGCGAACGGCTCGGCGAGTTCTGTCACCGACGTTTCGCCGAGCACCAGCCGCGCAAGAATGGCGCGGCGGGTGGGGTCGGCAAGGGCTGCGAACTTGGTGCTGAGCGGGTCCATCGGCGCCTTCATGTAACCATTTGGTTAAATAACCTAATGGTTAAATACAGACGCCGGCCGAAACTGTCAAGCGGCCAAAACTGGAAAATTCTGGGCGACGCGCGTTCATCGTCGTTATGGCCGGGTTCGTCCCGGTCATCCACGTCTTCGTCATTGCGAGGAGCAAAGCGACGAAGCAATCCAGTCTTATTGTGATTCTGGATTGCTTCGCTTCGCTCGCAATGACGAAGCAAGACGTGACTGCCCGGCGCACAGGCGCGCGGAAGCGATGCCGTTCTTCGAGCGGCTATGCCCAAGCATGACGAACGTGAGATTCAAGCGAGAAGCCGACAAGCTGCCTTAATAATCCTTGAGCAAACGCTCGATGTAATCGAGTTCGATCTGCGGGCGCTGCGGGTCCGCAAGACGGCGGCGCAGTTCTTCCAGAATCCGCCGCACGCGCTGCACATCGATCTCACCGGGAATCTTCACAGAAAGATCGTCGCTCCATTCGCGGCCACTGAGCGGCCGCCCCAGCGGATCGGTGGTGTTGCCGCTGTTCTGCTGACGGCCCATGCCTTCGCCCGGCCCGGTATCCTGTCCCTCGCCCTGCTGCATCGACTGCGCGAGATTCTGTGCGCCCTTTCGCATGGCCTCGAGCGCGCGGCCCTGCGAATCGACAGCGCCGCCGGCATTGCCTTCTCCTAGCTGACTGCCGGCATCGCCCATCGCGGTGTCGGCCTCGCCGAGCGCATCGCCGCCGTCCTGACCGTCCTGTCCCTGACCCTGCTGGCCCTGTTGCCCTTGACCCGGCTGCCCCTTTTCGCCGCGCTGGCCCGGCATCATGCCGTTCTTCTTCATGTCATCGAGCAGCTTGCTCAGCCGGTCGCGCAGCGCCTGCTGATCCTGCCGCAGTCCATCCATCTGGCCTTGATCGCCCTGCTCTCCGCGGCCTCGTTCGCGCCGGGATTCCTGCCCCTGCCTGAACGTCTTGTCGCGCAGCTGCTGCTGCTTGCGGATCATGTCGCCGAGTTCGTTCAGCGCCTGCTCCATGTCGCCATCGCCCTGTCCGGGCTGCGCCATCTGCAGGTTTTCCAGCATCTGCTGCATTTGATCGAGCAGTGCGCGCGCCGCATCCTTGTCGCCGGAGCGCGACAGCCGCTCCATGCGATCGATCATGTTCTTGAGATCCTGCTGGCGCATCACCTTGGTGTTGGGATCGAGCGGCCGCGCCAGCTGCTGCGGATTGTTGCGCAACTGCTCGGCCAGCTGGCGCATGAAATTATCCAGCGCCGCGCGCAGGTTGTCGGTGAGCTTCTTGATCTCTTCGTCGCTTGCCCCGCGCTCCAGCGCTTCCTTCAAGGCGTCCTGTGCGGCGCGCAGCGCCTTCTCGACATCGGTGATGTTGCCATCCTCGATCGCGATCGCGAGCGCCCACAGGCTGTCGACGGTCTCGCGCATGGCGTCGCGCGTGTTGGCGCGGTTAAGCCGGTTCGCGACGCTGCGCAGGCCGAGATAATGCCCAAGTTCGGGCGTGAACGCCTCGGGCGCGATCATCAGGGCTTCAAGCGCGATCAGCACCAGCGGCTTCTGGTTGGCGTCGAGCGCGAGATTGCGGCGCTGCTCGATCAGCGCCCGCGCCAGCGGTTTCACGAACAGCCGCTCCGGCAGCCGCATGTCGAAGGGCTCGCTGCGCCCTTCATTGCCGCCTTCGTCCTTGGCGGTGAGTGTCAGCGTGACATCCGCGCCGGCGTAAGGGTTCTCGCTCAGGTCCTTCACCGTCTGGCCGACACCGTTGCGCGTGCGCACGTTCGGCAATCCCAGCGTAATCGACGGCGGATCGAACAGCGGCTGCGGCTTCGCGCTGTCATCGCTCGAACCATCGTCTTTTTTCGCGCGAGGCGCGAACTGCGCATGCGCTTCGGTGACGCCGTAATCGTCTTCGAGCTTGTAGGACAGCAGCAGCGCGCCCTTGGCCTGCCGCGCGGGATCCTTGGCCAGCGAAATGCCGGGCGCGCGATCGGGCACCGCATGGAATGTCCATTGCGGCTGCCCTGACGGCGAACGGACATGCGCGGTGCCGTCGCCCGTAATCGTAAAGTTCCTCTCGTTGGTGCCCTGCGGCGCATTCCCGGCGACAGGCGCTTCGGTCACGCCGCCGCTTGCCGCGACGTCGAGCCTGCCGCCGCTCGACCGGACGATCAGCGTGCTTCCCGCCGGCACCGAGACAGGCCCGGCGTCAGACGGCGGCGCGTCCTTGCTGGCGGAGGCCGAAAGGATGATCGGCGGACGGCTGGTGTAAGGCGGCGGCGTCACCCAGGCATCGACGCGGACATTCGCGGCCGAGAAGGCGCCGTTCCAGTCAAACGCCGCGACGACACGCGCGAAACGATCGCTCCCGGCAGCAACGTAGGTCGCAACCAGCAACACGACCACCAGCGCGCGGAGCGCCCATGGATCGTGCAGCGCGAGGCGCGGCGACGGCAGACCGGCGCGGATGCGCTTGATCGACGCCAGTGTGCGCGCGTGCTGTTCCTGCCACAGCGCCTGCGTGATCGGATCCTGCGACTTGAGCGTATCGGTCAGCGCGGTAGCGGGACGATGGGGAATACCGGTCCCGCGATCGAGCCGGCGCAGCGCGTCTTCGCGGGTCGGCCAGCGAAACCGGACCGCCGGAACCAGCGCCGCGACCGCGAGCAGCACAAAAGCGGCAAAAGCGACGATACGCACAACGAAAGGAAGAGCGACCCAGAGACCGGCCCAGGACGCGGCCAGAAAAAGCCCCGCGACGGTCAATAGCCGTGCGAGATGCGGCCAGCCACGCTCCCACGCGACCGCGAGCCGCGCGCGCTGCAAGGCCTGCGCGAGCTGAAGTTTCGGGGCCTCCTCGGCAATGCGCGGACGCTCCGATGGGTCTGGGGTCGGTGCGTTCAACTGGCTCTCCAGATTCAAGCCATTGCAGCCTAGCACAGCGGCTGCAATGAGGCATGGTCTCAACGCTCTACCCACATGCAAAGCCGCGGCCAAAGTACGCGGCAGGCAAGCGTTGGATGACGGCCTCACGAAAGCGTGACGGCGGGAGCACTCGGAATTGCCGCGCGGGAGGTTCCGGCGCCGGATGATGCCAGGGCCCGGAGGCCTAAAGCCACGGCGCGACGCGATCCATCGCGATCAGCGCGTCGGCATCGATGCGCGGGCGCACCACGGCGTACTTGTCATCCTTGACCAGTACCTCTGGCACCAAGGCGCGCGTATTGTAGCTTCCGGACTGCACCGCGCCGTAAGCGCCTGCCGTCATGATCGCCACCAGGTCGCCGGGCTTCGGCTCAGGCATCGCGCGGTCGAGGGCCAGATAGTCGCCCGTCTCGCAGACCGGGCCGACAACATCCGCGACAAAATTACGCGCGGCATCCTCGCGAACCGGCAGCACGTCGTGATGCGCCTCATAGAGCGTCGGACGAATGAGATCGTTCATGGCGGCATCGATGATGACGAAGTTCTTCGCATCGCCATGCTTCACGTAGATGACACGGGCGACGAGAATACCGGCGTTGCCCACGATCATGCGTCCCGGCTCGAACATCAGCGTGGCGTCGAGCCCCTTCGTCACCCGCTTGACCATCGCCGCGTATGCGGCGGGCTCCGGCGGACTGGGCAGATCGTGCTCATACGGGATGCCGAGGCCACCGCCGAAATCGACATGGGAAATGGTATGGCCGTCGGCGCGCAGCGTGCCGACGAATTCCACCATCAGCTTGAAGGCATCTTCCAGCGGCCCGAGATCGGTGATCTGGCTGCCGATATGCATATCGACGCCGGTGACCTTGATGCCGGGCAGCTTCGCGGCGCGGGCATAAACCTCCCGCGCGCGGCTGAGCGGAATGCCGAACTTGTTCTCGGACTTGCCGGTGGAAATCTTGGCGTGCGTCCTGGCATCGACGTCCGGATTGATGCGAACGGAAATACGAGCGGTGCGGCCCGTCTCGCTGGCGAGCTTCGACAGCAGGTCGAGCTCGGGCTCGGACTCGACATTGATGCAGAGAATATCCTCGGCAAGCGCCTGGCGCAGTTCGGCTTCGGTCTTGCCGATCCCGGAAAACAGGATCTTCTGCGGCGAAATGCCGGCGGCACGCGCGCGCTTCAGTTCCCCGCCGGACACCACGTCGGCGCCCGCGCCGAGCTTCGCCAGCGTGCGCAGCACGGATTGATTGGAGTTCGCCTTCATTGCGTAGCACACCAGCGTGGGCACGCCGGCAAAAGCCTCGGCGAAAACGCGGTAATGACGCTCGAGCGTTGCGGTCGAGTAGCAATAGAACGGCGTCCCGACCTCGTCGGCGAGACGAGTCAAGCTCACGTCTTCAGCGTGCAAGACGCCGTTGCGATACTGGAAGTGATTCATGGTATCAGTCCAGAATCGCGTCGAGCGGAATACGCTTTTTTTCACCGCGCGGCGCGGTCGGCACGTTGGTGCCGCCCGGCGGACGATAGACTTCGCTCTGGAGGTTCGCTGCGGAATTCGGATTCGCATTGGTGTAATCTGAATTCGGCGTCCCGGTCTGTTCTGTGGATGCACCCGGAGGCGCGTCGAGGTAGGCCTTGCGGCCGCATCCTGCAAGCGCGAACGACATGACAATCAGCCCGACGGCCGTCAGCTTGGAGAAGGAGCGATTCGAACGAGAGGTCACGCGTGAGTGTCCCGTAAAGTGCCTGCGACGATGGGTACGAATGTCAG
>JAGVII010000889.1 GCA_020056155.1 Afipia sp. | reverse complement strand
TGTCGCGGCGAGCGTCGACAAGCCGTTCTGGTTTCAGCTTTACGTCATGAAGGATCGCGGCTTCGCAAAATCGCTCATTGAGCGTGCCATCGCCGCGAAGTGCAGCGCGCTGGTGCTCACCGTCGATCTGCAGGTGCTCGGGCAGCGCCACGCCGACGTCAAGAACGGCCTGTCGGTGCCGCCGAAGCTGCTGACGCTGAAGAACATCATCGACTTCGCCACCAAGCCGGGCTGGGTGTCGGGCATCCTGACGGGCAAGAGCCGGAATTTCGGCAATATCGCCGGTCACGTCGCGGGATCGCAGGATCTCGGCTCGGTCTCCGAATGGGTCGCCTCGCAGTTCGACACCACGCTGAACTGGAAGGACGTCGAGTGGATCCGCAGCATCTGGCCGGGCAAGCTCATCATCAAGGGCATCCTCGACGTTGCCGATGCGCGCGAAGCCGTGAAGACCGGCGCGGAAGCGATCGTGGTGTCGAACCACGGCGGCCGCCAGCTTGACGGCGCGCCGTCATCGATCTCGGTGCTGCCGGAGATCGTGCAGGATGTCGGCTCGCAAACAGAAATCATGTTCGACGGCGGCATCCGCTCCGGTCAGGACGTGATGCGCGCGCTGGCGCTCGGCGCGAAGTCCTGCATGATCGGCCGCGCCTATATCTACGGCCTCGGCGCCGCAGGACAGGCCGGCGTGGCGCTGGCGCTCGATCTGATCGGCAAGGAGTTGAGCGTGACGATGGGCCTGTGCGGCGTCAACCGCATCGAGGAAATCGACCGCCGCGTGCTGACGGATTACATGCAGACCAACGCGGTGAGCAGCCCGAGGAATTGACCGTCATCGCGAGCCAACGGGTCCGGCTTTGCCGGCCCGATGACAGGCTCCGCGAAGCAATCCGCAATAAATACTGGATTGCTTCGTCGCTACGCTCCTCGCAATGACGAGGAGCGACTCAGCTCCCATGCCTTACTGACAACTCCACGACGTGGTCACCTTGTCCGCAGCCATGGTCGCCGTGCAGGTCTTCTGCTGAATCTCGTCGGAACCCGGCGCCTTCAGCTTCACGAAGCCGGCGAGTTCGCGCGGCGCGCGCCGGAGCATGCTGATCTCGACCACCGTGATATTTTTCGCGGCGAAATCATCCTGCATGCGCTTCTTCACATCCTCGATCGCAGGCGGATTGAAGCCCTGCGCGCCCTGATAGACGGTGTAAGCGCTGTAGATCACCAGTGCGAGCGCGGCGAGGACGATGAATTTTCCGGTTCTGTTCAAGATCGGTTCCTTAAGTGTTGAGTGTCCTTCGTCGTTGCGAGGAGCGCATGCGACGAAGCAATCCAGCCTTCGTTATCTCGCCCCTGGATTGCTTCGCGGAGCCTGTCATCGGGCCGGCAAAGCCGTACCCGTTGGCTCGCAATGACCACGACGTTACTTCACCAGATCCGCCTCGACCAGCGCGCGCAGCTCCGGCGTCACTGTCGGACGTTTCCCGAACCACAGTTCGAATCCGCGCACCGCCTGATGCAGCAGCATACCGAGGCCGTCGGCGGTTCTCAGACCGCGCGCCTTCGCCGCTTTCAGCAATTCCGTTTCGAGCGGCACATAGACCAGATCGGCGACAGCCGCCCCCGCCGGGAGCGCGCCGACATCGATATCGAGCGGCGGCTGCCCCTTCATGCCGAGCGAGGTGGTGTTCACCAGAAGCTTCGCGCGTGGCAATACATCGCTGACGGCCTCCCATGCCAGCGGCTGCACCTGCGCGCCGAACTGATCGGCCAGCAGTTGCGTGCGCGACGCCGTGCGATTGGCGAGGTGAACGCGCCTGATGCCGCGTTCGATCAGTCCGAAAATCACCGCGCGGGCCGATCCGCCCGCGCCCAGCACCAGAACATCGTCCGCGGCGTCCCATTCCGGCGCGCTGGCGTCGAGATTGCCGATGAAGCCTTCGACATCGGTGTTGGTCGAACGCAGTTCGCCATCGCTGAAGTAGAGCGTGTTGGCCGCCCCCACTGCTTTCGCCCGCGCGTCGGGCGTTGAGAGCGCAAGCGCCTGCTCCTTGTGCGGGATGGTGACGTTCGCGCCCTTGTAACCGCGCGCCGCAAGATTCCCGATGAAATCCGCGAACGCCGCCGGCTCCACCGCCTCGATGCGATAGTCGCCATCGATGCCGAAGGACTTTAGCCAGTATTTGTGGATCAGCGGCGAGCGCGAATGCGCCGCGGGCCAGCCGATCAGACAGGCGGCAGGGGGTGCGCTCATCAAGGCGGCTCCGGTTTGATCCATCCACATCTGCGTTAAATCCCGGACAGGGATTATCCCACATGCGGACAGGTCAAATCACGCGGACGGCCCCGCCGTCAATCGCCTGATCCAGCCGTTTGATCTCCGCGACCGCGCTCGCGATGTCGGAGCGGTATTTCGCCTGCGGCGGCCGCGCACCGTAGGACAGCAGCGTGCGCCGCACGGATGGCGATGCGCCGGTGATGAACACGCGTATGCCCTGACGGCGCGCCTTGGCTGCGATCTGTGCGATGGCGTTGGCGGCGGTGGAGTCCAGCAACGGCACCGCCTTGAAATCGATCACCAGCGCCTTGTAGCCGGACAGGCGATCGAGCACCGACGCCACGGCGGCCACCGCGCCGAAGAAGAATGCGCCGCTGATGCGATAGACCATGATGTCGCGATCCGCAGCCAAGGCCGGATCATAGCGTTCGCGATCGCCGTTCGACCTGTCGGCCCTGTCGTCGACGGCAAGCGGCGCGTAGGTATCGATGCCGGTGATCTGCGACATGCGATGGATGAACAGCAGCGCGCCGAGCGCGAAGCCGACCACGATGCCTTCGGTGAGATCGCGAAACACGGTGAGCAGGAACGTTGCGAGCAGCACGACGGCATCGCCCCATGACGAGCGAATGAGTGTCGCGAACTCATGCTTCTCCGCCATGTTCCACGCCACCACGGCGAGCACACCCGCCAGCGTTGCCAGCGGAATGTAGCTCGCCAGAGGCGCGGCCAGCAGCATGAACGCCAGCAGGAACACCGAATGCAGCATGCCCGCCACCGGCCCGCGTGCGCCGGCACGGACATTGGTGGCGGTGCGCGCGATGGTGCCGGTGACACAGATGCCGCCGAATATGGCCGAGCCGATATTGGCGACGCCCTGCGCAACCAACTCGGAATTGGAGCGATGGCGGCGGCCGGTCATGCCGTCGGCGACCACGGCGGACAACAGCGACTCGATGGCGCCGAGCAGCGCGAAGGCAATCGCATCGGGCAGCACGGCCTGAATCTTTGCCAGCGTGATGACGGGAAACGACGGAACCGGAAACGACTGCGGAATGCCGCCAAACCGCGTGCCGATGGTTTCCACCGGCAGCGACAGCAGCGCCGCCGCGACGCCGGTGATGACAACCGCGATCAGCATGCCGGGCCAGGCCGGGCGCAGCTTCCGCAAGCCCGCGATGATGACAATGGTCGCGACCGAGATCGCCACCGCCGCAACATTCGTGGTGCCGATGGCGCGACCGAGCATTTCCAGTTTTGGAATGAGTTCGCCCGGTTCCTTGCCCGCAAGCGTGAGGCCGAGCAGATCGCGGATCTGGCTGGCGAAGATGATGACGGCGATGCCGGCGGTGAATCCCACCGTCACCGGATAGGGAATGAATTTGATGTAGGTGCCGAGCCGCAGGAAACCTGCCGCGACAAGAATCGGTCCGGCGATCATGGTCGCCAGCAGCACGCCGTCGATGCCATGGCGCGCGACCGATGCCGCGACCAGCACGATGAACGCACCGGCGGGACCGCCGATCTGAAACCGGCTGCCGCCAAGCAGCGAGACAAGAAAGCCGCCGAAGATCGCGGCATAGAGTCCGCGGTCGGGCGTGGTGCCGGATGCAATCGCAATCGCCATCGACAGCGGCAGCGCCACAATGGCGACGGTCAGTCCCGC
>JAGVII010000002.1 GCA_020056155.1 Afipia sp. | reverse complement strand
TGATGGCGTCTTCCCTGAGTTTGGTGCGCTGGTTGAGAAAGAGCATGGCGGCAGCCGCGAGACCACCGGAGAAAAAGGCACCGATCGAGAACGGCACGCCGAGCATGTAGGCACCGGCAACGCCCGGCACGATCGCGTGTGAAAGCGCGTCGCCGATCAGCGACCAGCCCTTAAGCATCAGGTAGGCGGAGAGGAACGCGCATACGCCACCCACGAGCGCGGAGACCCACATGGCATTGAGCATGTACCCGTAAGTGAAGGGTTCGAGAAGCGAGGCCATTAACTCCGGTCCCCATTGCCATATGACGGTCCGTGGCTTGCCGGCTTTCCGTCCTGGAAAACCAAGGGGCGCTCATCGTCGGTGATGACGTCGAACTCGCGCGGTTTGCCCCCCTCCTTCTCGTTCAGCACGAAGTGCCGCAGGACGCCGCCAAAGGTCTTTTCCAAATTGTCCTGCGTGAATATCTCGACGGTGGGTCCATAGGCGAGCACGGTGCGGTTGAGAAGAACGGTGCGGTCGCAGAACTCCGGCACGCTGCCAAGATTATGGGTGGAGACGAGCATCACTCGGCCTTCATCGCGAAGCGCACGCAACAACTTGACGATGGCATCCTCGGTATTCACATCGACGCCGGTGAACGGTTCATCGAGCAGGATTACCCGTCCGTCCTGGGCGAGAGCGCGCGCGAGGAAGACCCGCTTTTTTTGGCCACCTGAGAGCTCGCCTATCTGACGTTTGCGGAAGTCGGTCATGCCAACGCGGGCCAACGCCGCAGTGACCGCTTGATGGTCCGCGGCCTTGGCAAAGCGCATCATGTTCATGTGGCCGTAGCGGCCCATCATCACGACGTCTTCGACGAGAACGGGGAAGTTCCAATCGATATCTTCGCTCTGTGGAACATAAGCGACGACGTTCTTCTTTAACGCAGCATTGACCGGCTGACCCAGAATGGTGATCTCCCCCTTGGCTAGGCTAACGAAACCCATGATCGCTTTGAACAAGGTGGATTTGCCGCTGCCGTTTACTCCGACGAGCGCGGTGATCGTGCCCGTTGGAATCTGGAAACTCGCATCCCGCAAAGCGGTGTGACCATTGCGGTAGGTGACGGTGGCATTCCTGACTGAAAGCCCGGCTCCCGCGTCGGAAGACGCGGGAGTGAGGAACGGGTCGATCACGACACTCATTGTGCGAGACCGTTTGCGATTGTCTCCGACGTCACGCGCAGGAGATCGATATAGGTCGGAACCTTGCCGTCGGCTGCGCTGAGCGAATCGACATAAAGAACGCCGCCATACTTCGCGCCAGTCTCGCGCGCGACTTGCTTGGCCGGATCCGGCGAGATGGTGCTCTCGGAAAAGACGACGGTAATTTTGTTGGCCCGCACCGCATCTATAACCTTGCGGACTTGCTGCGGCGTGCCCTGCTGATCGGCATTGATCGGCCAGAGATAGAGTTCCTTCAGGCCGAAGTCTCTGGTGAGGTAGCTGAAGGCGCCCTCGCTCGACACCAGCCATCGGCGCTCTGGTGGAATTGCGGCAAGCTTCGCCTGAATCGGGCCAATCGTAGCGGTGATCTTCTGCTTGTAGGCCTCGGCATTCGCCTTGTAGATCGCCGCGTTCTTAGGATCGTGCTTCGCGAAGGCGTCACGGATGTTATCGACATAGATGAGCGCTGCACTCGGCGACATCCATGCATGCGGATTGGGCTTGTCTTTATAGGGGCCCTCCACGATGCCCATCGGCTGGACGCCCTGGGAGACGACCACGCCAGGCACACCTTTCAGCCGTTGGAAAAACTTTTCGAACCAAAGTTCAAGATTGAGCCCGTTCCAGAGGACAAGGTTTGCGTCTTGCGCCTTCAGAATGTCTCCAGGTGTCGGCTGGTAGTTGTGAATTTCAGCGTCGGGCTTCGTGATCGATTCAACGACTGCCGCGTCCCCTGCAACGTTGCGGGCCATATCCGCGATGACCGTGAAGGTCGTGACGGCCTTGAACTTGGTTTGGGCGGCTGCGATTCCCGTCAGCAGCCAAAGAGCCATAACCCCCGCAACCGTCGCAATAACGGCGCGTCCGACCCGATCGAACATGTCCTGTCTCTCTTCTGTATTGGGCGCGCCACCACTGCTCGCAACGACGGGCGACATTTTATAATTGCAAGTCATTCGCAACTTGCTTGACGTCTAGCTCAGTTTCGGACACTTTGCAATTGCGACTTACTCGCAATTAGTTCGAAAGGAGACGCCATGCAGCACTTCGCGCTCAGCCAACGGGATACTTTGACCGCGAAGCGTACATCAGCACGCGATCTGCTTGCTAAGGCCGGCTTACGGCCGACTCGCCAACGATTGGCGCTTGCAGAACACCTTTTCGCTGCCGGTGGACGACACGTGTCCGCCAGCGATCTCCGTGATGAACTCGTCCGAAAAGGAGCGCCTGTGTCCATGTGCTGCGTCTACAGCAGTCTGCGACGGCTCAGTGAAATCGGACTAATCCGCCGGGTGCCGATGTACGGCGCGACCGCGTATTTCGACACCGAGACTTCCCATCATCATCACTTTTATGTCGCCAACGAAGATCGCCTGATCAACGTGCCAAACGGAACGATCAAGATCCGCGACATTCCCGCTGCGCCTGAGGGCTACGACCTCGTGAGTATCGACGTGGTGCTTCGTCTGAAACCGTCAAGTCAGCAGACTCCATAGCCATGGATTGTTAATCCGCAGCGTAACATCAGGTCGAATATCCGATGCTCTTTGTTCCACACGACTTAAGACTGCGCATGCAGGCGGAAAACCCTCGTGTCGTTCGGTCGGCCGATGAGATTGAATCCATTCTCAATACCGCCGGCCTGCGACCAACACGACAACGCATGACGCTCGGAGTACTTCTCTTTCGCGGCGAACACCGCCATGTAACGGCTGACGGCCTTCACCAGGAGGCGCTCGATACCGGCGCTTCGCTCTCACTAGCGACCGTCTACAACGCGCTCAATCAGTTCGCCGATGCCGGGCTGCTTCGTCGCGTCTCCGTTGATGGCATGCGGACTCATTTCGACACGGACGCCGGCGACCATCATCATTTCTACGTCGAGACGGAAGACCGGATCATCGACATTCCACGAGGATCAATCTGTCTCGATCGCCTTCCTGTTCCTCCTGAAGGCTATGCGATCACCAAGGTCGATGTTGTGATCCGCCTCAAGCGCATCCAACCGCATCAGGACAAAGAAGCGGGTCACTCCCCTCGATGATGCGGCGATGCCTGTCCAGCCGGCCCTCGTCGATACTTCTCAGACGCCCTCCACCCAGCCCCACAGCAGCTAACCCGTAGACAAATCTCGTCGGGCAACCCGCAGAAGGAAAACCTCCGTTCCCTTCATGCGATTAAGTCTCAATAGCAAGAAAGAATTTGTTCCGTGCGAAAATTGAAGCTGAATGTTTCTGTCATCGCGGCCGTCATGATGGCCGAGCCGGCGATGGCGGAGCCCGTTCCTGTCGATGGCATCCCGCCCTTGTCGATCGCTACAAGCATGGCGGCCAGCGGTGATCCAACAGGAAGCCGCAAATGGCTCGCTCAACACGGAATTACTTACGGTCTGATTTATACTGGAGAGGTGCTCGGAAATGAGTCCGGTGGCATGCGTCGCGGCGGACTGTATGAAGGCAAACTTGAGGCTTTTACCGCCATCGATTTCGAGAGGCTTGCTGGATGGCAGGGCCTGAGCTTCTTCGGCAACGCCTTTCAAATTCATCGCACATCGGGAATGCGCGGCAACCACTTCAATAGCCTGATCACGATCAGCAACATCGAGGCTGTTCCTTCAACGCGCCTTTCCGAACTGTGGCTTGAAAAAAAATTCTTCGATGACCGGTTCGGCTTCCGCTTCGGTCAGCTCGCGGCCGATACAGAGTTCTTCGTTAGCGACTACAGCAAGATGTTTCTGAGCAGCGACTGGCCCACGATCACAGGCGCCAATTTGCCCAGCGGCGGACCAGCCTATCCTCTTGCCACGCCAGGCGTGCGTTTGAGATTTGATCCCGACAAGAGCTGGTCTGCACTGCTCGCACTATTCAACGGGAACCCCGGCGACCAAGGAACCATCAACCGCACCGGGACCAATTTTCGGGTCAACGACCCGCCATTGCTGATGGGTGAGATTCAATACCGCTATAATCAGGGAAAGGATGCTGAGGGACTCGCTGGAATCCTGCGGTTGGGCGCATGGCATCATTTTGGAATGTTCGACCACCAGAGATTCGACCCCAGCGGGGTATCGCTCGCTCACCCCCTGAGCAACGGCATCGCCCGTCAATTTCGGGGCGCCACCGGCATTTACGGCGTTATCGATCAGCAAATCTATCGCCCTGAGGGCAGCGGACCGGACAGCGGCGTCAGCGTCTTCAGCCGTGTTTCGGCAACTCCCTCCGACCGCAGCCTCGTGAACTTCTTTCTCGATGCCGGAATTGTTTTTTGCGGCATGATCCCCAGCCGTCCCGATGACAGGTTCGGCGCAAGTTTCATCTATGTGAATATTTCCGATCAGGCTCGGGCCTTCGATCACGATATGATTGCCTTTTCAGGAACAGAGCGACCAATCCGTGACTACGAGATGACAATCGAATTGAGCTACCAAGCCCAGATCAAGCCCGGCTGGACCCTTCAACCGACCTTTCAATATGTGCTCCATCCCGGAGGCCGTATATCTGATCCCTATGCGCCGGAGAGGCCAATCAGGAACGGCGCCATATTCGGATTGCGAACGACGATTGCTTATTAGAGACGTCGTTCGGTGCATCTGCGCCGGATGCTGCGATCCTACGCACGCTATTACAACGACATCAGAACGCGCCGATCATTGGATAAAGATGCGCCAGTTTCTCGGACCGGAAGCATCAAGTCATACGCCATCCTTGGCGGGCTTCATCACCATTACGTGCGGGTACGCTGCTTTGCTTTTGAAACATTTCCTCGAAATTCCATAACGCGTCATTACACGAATCTGGGTCAGTTGCGCTTCCCAGCGCAGAGCGAATTCCAGAGCTCGACGAATTCAGAATTATCGTTTTCGTTGTCCAAAACCAACGAGTTCGTTTCAGCGATCAGAACGAATTGTTTCATTCCAGTGTAACCGCCGAACCCGTTCTTTGCATTCACGGCTCCGCAAACGGCCGTCACTGGCTTTCCCTGGTATTTCCGATCTGTATGAGCGTTGACCTTGCCGAAAGTCGCCGAAGCGGGGTCACGCAGCTGTTTAGGAATCAGTGAATTATCTGATGGTAACAGGAATTCATGAGCTTCGCGATTCGTCGATCACTGAGTGCTCAGCCAGCTGATCATGATCAAAGTGTTTCTTCTCTCGAAGGCTCATGAGCGAGCCACTCATTGTAGTCAAGATCGAGCGTGGCCTGGGGCATGGCAGCCTGCGCGGTAGCCTCGCAATATCAGCTCCGATGAGCTTCGGCATTCCAAGTCACGGCCACGTCAGAGGCCCGTTCCATGCTGTTTGGCGGTGTACCGATGGAGGGTCCCCGTTACATCTGGTGGAATTCCGTTTCCTCGCTCGAGCGGATCGAGGCCGCTAAGGAAGAGTGGGCCAAGGAACGGTTTGATACCATGCCAGGTAACGAGGCTGAGTTCATTCCACTGCCTGAAAGGAATGATGCTCCACAGCGTGCGACGGGCGGCGTATTTTATCCGTAACGCGACGCACGATATTCCTGCCTCACCCCTATTATTGCTTGGGGTGGGTCCGATTCGCATTCAGGCGATGGTCGACTAACTCTACAATGCTATCGACCACAGGATGACACATGCCCTTTTGTCGCGCCAGCAACTGCACGAGTTTATCGGCTCTTTCGACATTTACAGCACCGCTATTGAGCGCTCTTGCAACCGACGCAGGACGTGACAAACTCCTGGCCGCATCAGCATATTTTGTAAAGGTCACAAGCTCTTCGCGTGAAGCCCCCAGAGCAACGCAAACGTCCGCGACAAACTCATAAACCGACCTCGTTTCATCGAGATTGGAGTGCACAGCTTGCTCCGCAGTTCGCATACCATCCTGTGTCACGCAACGATAGTTTCCAGCAAGCAACATCGACCATTTTGCCAGCGGCACAAATATTGATTGATGAACTCGCAATTTTACCGGGATCTCAATATTGCCAGTTCCGAAACGAGCGGCGTCAATGTCTCGTTCAAGTCGTTCGAGGATCGCATCACTTTTCTCGTTATCGAATCTCGCTACCTTGAAATTTGTTGGCAGCGTTACTTGCAATATATTCGGCCTCTCATCTGGAGGACGAACCGCTTGGGGATCCGGACTGCACAGCGTCAGCGCTCCGGATTCAAAGCCGCTCCAAACGGACGGATCGGTATAAGCCGCCTCTACGGTTTGGGATAAGACACTCTTGATGCGCTTAATATACGGAAGTGGAGGCATGTTCATAATGGACATGCACGGAACCCGGGATGCAGCAATCCGCTCAAGCAGCCCGCGGACACCTTGCGTACCATACTGCGGCTCCTGCATCGCCAAGCCGATCAGATCGAACTGCTCCGGATTAACATCATCGGGATCTGCGGCAGATACCTCGCCGGGTAATTCACGGGAGTCGATGACAATCGGATCTTGTCCGCGAATGGGCATTCTCACACGGAAGCCCTCGCTATTAATTAGATCAGCTTCAGCCGGCAAACAAACAAGCGTAACCGAATGGCCTCCAAACATGATTTTCGAAGCGAGCAGTGATCCGTATGATGCGCCAAGTATCAGGATTTTATAGTTTGCCATTTTATCCATCTCAGATTTTTCACGATTTCGAATTTGATCTAAAGCCAACAACACCAATCCTCCGACGAGGACGCGAAACTATCGCTGCCATCCGCTTCAAATGTTTCGTTAATGCGCACGACGCATGCCGATTACGACGCGGCTGAGTGCGCTGCTCCGATTGCACGCGCCCCCACGAGAGTGAAAGGCGCCAAATAGTTTACCTGAGGCAAGGCGGCTGAAAGCCATACCGATAGAAGCAGAACCTGAATTACGCCCACCCAAGCTCGCAAATTCTTTTGCGGCACAGGCACTACGCCAAAATCGCCTTCGCCGAATTTGCCTGATCGCGCAGCGCGAATTTCTGGATCTTGCCGGTGGACGTCTTCGGGATCGCGCCGAACACCACTGACTTCGGCGATTTAAATCCCGGCAATACGCCTTTGCAATAACTCAGGATTTCCACTTCGGTTGCGGTCGCGCCGTCCTTCAGCTCGACGAAGGCGCAGGGCACCTCACCCCATTTGGGGTCCGGCTTGGCGACCACGGCGGCGAACAGAACCGCCGGATGCTTGTACAGGACGTCTTCGACCTCGACCGACGAGATGTTTTCGCCGCCCGAGATAATGATGTCCTTGGAGCGGTCCTTGATGATGACGTAACCGTCCGTGTCGAGCACGCCCAGATCGCCGGTGTGAAACCAGCCGCCCTCGAAAGCTTCCTTGGTGGCCTTCTCGTTCTTCAGGTAGCCCTTCATGACGATGTTGCCGCGGATCATCACCTCGCCGATGGTTTCGCCATCACGTGGTACGGGCTGCATCGTGTCCGGATCAAGTACCGTGACGGCTTCCTGAAGCGGATAGGGCACGCCCTGACGGCGCTTCAGCTGGGCGCGCTGGTCTGCCGGCAGATCATCCCAGCCGGGCTGTTCGGCGCAAACGGAGGCGGGGCCATAGACCTCTGTGAGGCCGTAAACGTGAGTAAGCTTGATACCGATGCTCTCTGCGCCTTCCAGCACGGCCACAGGCGGCGCAGCGCCCGCGATCAGCCCGACGACGGATTTCGCAGCGCTGCCCTTGGGAGCGTCCGGCGCGTTGATCAGCGTATTGTAGACGATCGGCGCACCGCACATGTGGGTCACGCCGTGAGCCTTGATCAGCTCGAAAATCTTGGCTGGATCGACCTTGCGCAAACACACATTGATCCCGGCCGACGCCGCGATCGTCCACGGAAAGCACCAGCCGTTGCAATGGAACATCGGCAGCGTCCAGAGATAGATCGGATGGGTGCCGAGATTGCCCGCGAGGATATTACTGACAGCATTGAGATACGCGCCGCGATAGTGCGTGACGACGCCCTTGGGATTGCCCGTGGTGCCGGATGTATAGCCCAGCGCGATAGCGTCCCATTCGTCCTGCGGCTGCAGCCACACGAACTCCGGATCGCCGGACGCGACCGCAGCTTCATACTCGAGTTCGCCAATGCGCTTGCCGCCGGTAAACGCCGCGTCGTCGACGTCTACCACCAGCGGTTTCGGGCCTTTCATCAGGTTCAGCGCATCGGAGATCACGCCGGAGAACTCGGGATCGACCAGTATGATTTTTGCGCCGCCGTGGTCGAGCTGGAATGCGATGGAAGCCGCGTCGAGCCGGATGTTAAGCGCGTTGAGGACGCCGCCAGCCATTGGCACGGCAAAATGCGCCTCGTTCATCGCCGGGATATTCGGCAGCATGACCGCAACGGTGTCGCCACGCTGGATGCCGCGCTTGGCGAGAAACGACGCGAAGCGCTTGCAGCGCTCATAGGTCTGCGCCCAGGTGAAGCTGCGATTCTCGTAGACCGTGCTAACGTGATCCGGATAGACGGCGGCGCTGCGAGCAAGGAAGTTCAGTGGCGACAGCGGCACATAGTTGGCGGCATTCTTGTCCAGACCAGTGCTGTATTGGCCCTGATGGCTGCTCATAGCCTGACTCCATGATTGTCCGACAGGTCGGACGCCCGAAACGGACGAGACCCGTACTCTATTTGTCTATACACGATGGTTTCGGTGATCATTCACAACGCCGAATGAGCAGAGCTATGGAAGGTTGAGGCCGTTCATGAACCATGTCGGCTATAGAGACCCTCGATCTCTGAAGCGTACTTCTTCTGAACATTGAAGCGACGAACCTTCATTGTCGCTGTGACTTCGTCGTCATCATGATCCAGTTCCTTTGTCAGAAGATGAAATTTCCGGATTTGCGAAACTTGGGCAAGTTGCTCGTTGGCCGTATCGATCTCCGACTGGATCAACTCGCGAAGACTGTCGTTCTCTGTGAGGTTCTTGAAATTTGTGTAGGCGACGCCCTTTTCCTCTGCCCACTTCCCGGCAAGATCATAGTCGATCTGTATCAGCGCTGAGACATACTTGCGCGCGTCACCGATGACGACGCACTCCTTGATGAACGCGCTCGACTTCACCATGTTCTCGATCTCCGACGGACTGAGATTCTTTCCCCCCGCCGTAATCATGATGTCCTTCAGCCTGTCCACAATGCGGAAATGGCCGTCCTTGAATTCCGCGACATCGCCGGTGTGCAGCCATCCGTCGCGGATCGACATCCTGGTCGCCTCTTCGTTCCGGTAGTAACCCGCAAACACCGTATCTCCGCGAATAAGAAGCTCGTTCGACTCTCCGAGCTTTATTTCCAGCCGGTCGATACCATTACCCACTGTCCCCACCCGCCGGTCAGACAACACCTGCCCGAGCGCAATGCCCGCACTTTCAGTCAGGCCGTAGACCTCGATCAGCGGCACCCCGATGGCGCGAAAGAAATGCACAATCGCGGGCGAGATCGGCGCAGCGCCGGTCATGGCAATGCGGGTCTTTCGCAGCCCAATGAAGTTCTGCAGTGGGCGGAAGATCAGCCAGTACGACAACGCAAACTTGAGCTTTTCGGATAGCGTTCGATCGGTGGCACTCTTCTCCGCAAACGGCTCGCAAGCAGAATAGGCCCGTTCAAATATCGCGCGCCGGATGCGTCCCGCCTCCAGCAGCTTGATGTGGATCGACGAATGCAGTTTTTCCCAAATCCGTGGCACACCGAGGAACACGCTTGGTGCAACCTCGCGCAGATCCTCCTGCACGGTCCGGATTGACTCTCCGAAACTAACCAACGAGCCCAGATACGTCGGGACCATCACTGTCGTCATCTGCTCGGCGACGTGACATAGCGGCAAATAGGACAGAACACTTGCCGACTGATCGACAACCAGTCGATCCGCACAACCAATCGCCTGCGCCCGAATGTTCTTGTAGCTCAGCATTGCACCTTTCGGCTTCCCGGTGGAGCCGGAGGTGTAGATAATCAATCCGATCTGCGATAACTGTTGACGATCGATGATGCCATCTACCAAAGCGGCATGGCTCGTCTCGAAGTCGGCGCCAAGCGCTTCCAGCGCATCGAACGACATGACTTGATCGGGCGGGTAATCCCTGATGCCCTTGGTTTCAACGACGATAATCCTCCGCAGCTTTGGCAGTTCGTCACGGCGTTCCAGAACCTTATCGACCTGCTCCTGATCCTCGCACACGATGATCTCGGATTCAGAATGCGCCAGCACATAGGCGACCTCGTTTGACGGACTGGTGGGGTAAACCCCGACTGCAACAACGTCGATAATGTTTGCGCCAAGCTGCGCCAGCACCCATTCGATCCGATTCTCGGACAGAATGCCGATATGACCGCCTGCACTCAGTCCCAACGCGCGGAAGCCGAGTCCGATATGACAGGCACGGGTATAGTAGTTTTTCCAGGTACACGGATTCCAGATTCCGTATTTCTTCTGCCTGATAGCAACCCGGTTCGGATGGACACGGGCATTCTCACGCAGCGCCTGCGGCAATGTCATCTCAGGAAATCTGTCGCTCATGCGATCCTCATTTTAACCCTAGGACAGCCAGCGCTTGCGGCGCTTGTAGTGTTTGATACCGCGAAAGCCCTTGGTCTCCGCGTTCGCCGCCCCAACGCCGAGATAAAATTCTCGAACGTCCTGATCGCGCAGAAGCTGCGCCGTGGGGCCGTCTGTCACGATCCTTCCCGACTCCATGATGTACCCGTAGGTCGAGACAGCGAAGGCGACGGCCGCATTCTGCTCGACCAAAAGCATCGAGACGCCCTGCTCGCGGTTGATGCGAGCGATGATCGTGAAGATTTCCTCCACCAGTTTCGGCGACAGGCCGAGCGACGGTTCGTCGAGCAGCATAAGTTCTGGCTGAGCGATAAGCGCGCGGCCGATTGCCAGCATCTGTTGCTCGCCGCCTGACAGATATCCGGCGCGCCCGGTTCGCCGCTCGAACAGACGCGGGAAATATGTGTAGACGAGATCGAAAGGAGTCTTCGCGCCGCTGCGCCCTGACATTGCGTAGGTCGCCGCAGTAAGATTCTCCTCGACCGTCAAGTCTTCGAAAACTCGGCGTCCTTCCATCACATGAAACAACCCACTTTGCACCAATTGATGCGGGGCGAGACGCGAGACGGCATCGCCCTTAAATAGGATTTCGCCGGTCGTGACCTTGCCGCCTTCCAGTTCAAGAAGATTGGAGACGGCCTTGAGCGTGGTCGATTTGCCGGCGCCGTTGGAGCCAAGCAACGCGACCACCGCTCCCTTGTCGATCTTCAGCGACAGACCGCGGAGCACCTGGACCGTTTTGCTATAAACGACCTCGAGATTATTCACTGAGAGAAGTGTGTCCGCGGCCATTATCATTACTTCGCGATCTTGATCCAGTCGGAGATCGGCTTCATCGTCTTGTTCGCGCCGTCGTATTGATAGACGCGACCGACAGGAATGGTGTTGCCAGAGATGGAGATCGGTACGCCGATGATGCCGCCGGTATCGAAGTCCTTGATAGAGTTCAACGAGGCCTTCATGTTGGTCGCGGTGAGATCCTTCTTGGCATCGAGTGTACGTTTTGCCGCTTCGATCATCAGCATCGCGGTGAGGAAGCCCTGGGTATAGTATATCGTCTGATACTCGGGGCGGAGCTGCCGGATTTTGTCGAGTGTCGGCGACTTGCCTTCCGTGTCGAAATAGTAGCGATATGGCATCACACCCATGTAGCCGTCGGCGACCGCAGCAGAATTGGCCCAGATGGAATTGTCCATCGACCAGAACGTGCCCATGAACTTGCTCTTGAGGCCCAGCTGCTTCATCTGCGTCATGAATTCCGGCAACGGCGCGAGAACATAGCCGTGAAAGATCGTGTAGTCGGGATCCGCCCGGCGCAGCTTCAGGACTTCGGTCGACACATCGACGCTGGTCGGCGGCGTTGCGATCTTACCGACTACTTTCAGACCTAACTCCGCCGCCCGCTTCTCTGTCGCCGCGATCGGATCCCGGCCGAATTCGGTATCTGAATTGACGAGGACAATTTTGGCGCCCGGCGTAGTCTTGGCGATGTATTCCAGGAGAATGCCGATCATTTGCGAATAGTCGGGGCCCGGGATGAACTGATACGGAAAGTTCTTCGGGTCGTTCAGCTCAGTCGCAAAGGACGTGCCGGCCATAAGGATGCTGTCGCGGCGATTGAGTTCGGCGTTGATGGTCTTGGAGAACGCTGTGGAATCTCCGTAGTAGAGGCTGACCTTCTCGCTGGCAGCGATGCGGTTGAACGCCGCGATCGATTTATCAACCGCGTATCCGGTGTCTTCCGATATATACTTGATCTTGCGGCCTCCGATGCCGCCGGCATCGTTGGCGATCTTCACATAATCCTGAAACCCAAGATTGAGCGGAATACCTGCGAAACCGAATGCGCCGGTGAGCGGCATCGATGCGCCGATGACAATATCATCGGCAGCGCGTGCCGACGCTTGAATTCCGAGAGCAAGACAGCCGGCTGCTGCATACGACAGCAATTTCCGACGCGTTGGAAAGATACCCATTGTTTTCTCCCTGCATATTACTTTTTGAACGGCCATAGATGGAAGAAGCGCCGTATGCGGCGCCAGGTCTCGGCGAGGCCCTGCGGCTCAAACAACAGAAACACAACGATGAGCAAGCCGAAAACGATTGTGCGAATTGGCGACAGCTGTGCTGTCGCATCCGGAATGAAGGTCATGTATGAGACCAAGAGCTTGAGGAGCTCCGGGATCACGGTCATGAAGATCGCACCAAAGATGCCGCCAAGGATCGTGCCCATGCCGCCGACGATGACAGCGGCGAGGAAGAATATCGAATAGATCAGCGGAAAGCTTTCGGGCGTAACCACACGAAAGAAATAGGCCCACATCCCGCCAGCAACACCGGCGTAAAAGGACGAAAGCGCAAAGGAAAGCAGCTTGTATTTCAGCAGAGGAATTCCCAGCACCTCCGCAGAAATATCGCGGTCGCGGATCGCAATGAAGGCGCGGCCAATACGGGTCCGGAACAGGTTGGCTGCGGCGAACACCAATAGTGCGGTCAGTGGCACGAACAGCCAGTACAACTGGAACGGACGCACGAAATCGTATCCGAACAACCGCGCCGGCTGCATGCTGAGCCCCTGCGTACCTCCAAGAATCGACGGTCCGTTTGTGTATAGGAAATGCAGAATGAACGATGCCGCGATGGTCGCAATAGCGAGGTAAAGACCCTTTACGCGAAGGCTTGGGACCCCGAAGATCGCGCCGACACCCGCGGCGACTAGTCCGGCCGCAATCAAATTGAAGATAAAGGGCGTACCGACATGGATCTCGAGGATCGCGACCGTATAGGCTCCGACCGACATGAAGGCCGCCTGGCCCACGCTTATGAGTCCGGTATAGCCCGTGAGAATGTTGAGACCAGTTGTGCCGACGATATGAATTGCGACGAGACACGCAAGATAAATCCAGTACTGGTCAGCTAAGAACGGAAACACCACCAGCCCTGCGAATAGCAACAGCAACATCACGCGCTGCACATTGGTATCCAAAAACGATTCTGCCTGGGCATAAGTTTCGTGGGCGGCGCTTATACGCATCAGAGTCGCTCGATCTCGATGGTGCCAAACATTCCGTAGGGCCGGATCATCATGGCAATGATAAGAGTAACAAAAGTGACGAAGAGCTTGAATTCGCCGCCAAGATACGTACCGACGAGCGCTTCAATGACACCGATCGCCAGGCCAGCCACAAGCACCCCGGCAATCGAGTCGAGCCCGCCAACAATTACCGCAACGAGAACCGTCAATCCGAACACGCCCATGCTCGGCGAGATACCGCCGATCGAGCCAATGAGGATCCCCGATCCAGCCGCCGCCATCCCCGCGACAACCCACGAAATCGAGAACACCGCTGGAACGTTGATGCCGCATGAAAACGCTGCCCCCTGATCAGCAGCAGTGGCGCGCAGCGCCACGCCGCCGCGCCATTTGCGAAAGACCAAGAGGAAACCAGCTATGAGTAACGAAGCGACAACGAAGCATACCGCTATCTTCGGCGATACATAGGCATCGCCAATGAACACTGGTTTTGTCGGGAGGAAATTAGGCAGTGTTCTGGGATCTCCACCCCAGACAAGTTCAACAAAGCCAATCAACACCGAGCTCAAACCGACCGTCACCATAAACACCGAGATCGGACTTTCACCCAGCATCGGTCGTATGAGCGCCCGCTCCACCACGCCGCCAAGGACACCGCCACCGATCACGGTCAGTATAATCGCGAGCCACACAGGTAGGGCCAACGCGGTGGTCAGACCGAAGAAGAAATAGGCGCACAGCATCAACATCTCGCCGACGGCAAGATTGATCACCTTCGTCGCTTTGTAGATCAGCACAAAGGCGATGCCCGTCAGGGCAAACAACGCCCCTGATCCCAGACCCGATAGAACAACCTCGATGAGAAAGAGCCAGTCCATCATGCTGCCTTTTCGCAAGCGATACGCCGCGACAATTCGCCGACATCGCCGGACCCGAGATAGGCCGTGATCACGTCCGGGTTGTTCTGAATTTCCGCCGGCTTGCCGGCCGCGATCACCTGTCCGAAATTGAGCACGACGACGTGATCCGAAATGTCCATCACCAGGCCCATGTCATGCTCGACCATCAGGATCGTGACGCCCCACTCCTCTTTCACATCGAGGATGAAACGGGCCATATCCTCGGTCTCTTCGCGGTTCATGCCCGCCACCGGCTCATCGAGCATCAGCACGCGCGGCTGCATCGCAAGCGCGCGAGCAAGTTCGACGCGCTTGCGCAAGCCATAGGATAGCGACGCGACGGGGTGATCGCGGATGTACTCCATCTCGAGGAAATCAAGCACGCGCCGCTCGAGCTCGGAACGCAGTTCGAGCTCCTCACGCCTGGCGCGACCGAAGTACCACAGCGCATCGAACACATTCGTCTGCATATGCGCGTGACGGCCGAGCTTGATGTTGTCCAGCACCGTCATGCCGCGAAACAGCGCGATGTTCTGGAACGTGCGTGCCAGGCCGATCTTGGCCCGCGCCGGCGGATGCAGCCGAGTAATGTCCTCGCCGCCGAATTCAATCTTGCCTGCCGAAGGTTTGTAAAAACCAGATATGCAGTTGAATAGCGATGTCTTGCCGGCGCCATTCGGCCCGATCACGGCCGTGATCGCCCCCGGCGCTACAGAGAAGGTAACATCCGACAGCGCCTTCAGCCCGCCGAACGCAAGCGACAAATGGCTGACGTTCAAGCCTGCAGAGTCTGGCTTAGAAAAATCCGACAATTGATATCCCCCGTTGACCGTCGCGGCGCTTTTCGCGCTCTTGCAGTCATATTTTGAAAGCTTGTCCAATCTTATCGTTTCTGCACTACCGGCGTGCGATCCCGGTATTTTTGCCGCATGTCCATCGAGATGATTGCGGGCCTGTTCTTATCCACCGTGCCGGTCCTCGACGCCCAACGCTTCCCTTGCAATCTGCGATGGGCAGGCGCGAGACGATTTCGCAGCCGAGACGTGAACGACCACCCCAGCTTTCGCACATATCAACGTACCGAAGCATTGGTTGGAATAGGATGCATCTGCAACAATGCAGTTCGAATGTCCTCGCTTGTCATCACCCAGTCGTTGTCGAAATTCGCGACGATCTCTTTCATGAACCTCTCGGTCATCGACAACGCCTTCTGTTGATCGCCGTAATATTCGTTCAGTATCGCCAAAGACAACTGCATTGGCTCATCGCCTTCGTAACTCCATTCAAAGAAGCCGCTGCCATAAGTCCTGATATGGAGAACGTGATCCAGCGGCTGCCCATCGACCGTCACGCGCACTCCGTCAATCGATCTCGTTCCCTTGAAAATTCTCATGTCCTTGCCCTTCAAGCCTTTGCACGGGTATCGAACACAGGCCGCACGTACACGCACCTATCGCGACAACCGCTCACAACCGTCACGAAAATGCTCGATATGCCAGAAACCCGCCATCCACCGGAAGTTCAACGCCGTTAACGTACGAAGCTTCATCGGATGACAGGAAGGCGATGGCTTCAGCGACTTCGGGAAAGAGACCAGTGCGCCCTAACGGGACCGACTTCAGAAGCTTTGGACGCAACTCCGGGTCGGCAGATGCAACAGATGTGCGCATCGGCGGCATCCACCCGGGAACAACCGCGTTCGAGCGGATGTTGTCCTTCGCGTAGTATCCCGATGCTGACTTCACGAGAAGAAGTATTGCCGCCTTTGCCGCATTGTATCCCATGTGGACATAATCCGCGCCAACCTTTCCCGCGATGGATGAGACGGCAACGATTGATCCACCGCCAGCCTGGGCAATGGCCGGTGCTGAATGTTTGATGCCAAGGAACGTTCCACGAGCGTGGATCGCAAGGAGACGATCAAAATATTCCGTATCCATGACATCCGGAATCATCCCGCTGATCCCCGCATTGCTAACAAGCCCGTCGAGCCTGCCATAGCTGGATACAGCGAAATTCACCGCACCAATCCAATCCGATTCATTGCAGACATCGAGATGAAAGACCGACGCAGATCCACCATCAGAAATGATCGACTGAGCAACTCGCGAAGCGTCTTCATCGAGTATGTCGCCGATAACAATGTTAGCTCCTTTGCGCGCCATAAGGCGGGCAGCGCTCTCACCAAGGCCGCTCGCCGCGCCGGAAATAAGAAAAGTCTTGCCCGTCAGCTTCATTAGAAGTTCCTATTTCTCGGTGACGCCGTAACGCGGTTTTTCACTAACGCAACGTTCCTATTTGTTGGCCTGACTTTTCGGTTTGACATCGGGAAAGACCCAAATGGCAAAAACCACGAACAGGCCAACCCCCACGGATACCAAAGCCGGTGCAAGTAGTCCGATGCGATAGTCGTAAGCTGCGATACAGCAGGCAACAGCAAGAACAAGAATCGAAATCACAGACTTTATTTTGGCCATCATGATCTTATTCCTCGCTCAAATCATCGACAGCGTAGCTGCGACAGAAGAGGATCGACAAAGCATCACCAGCGCGACTGCTTGAACGCAGAGCAAGACCGTCAATCCACCGCGACTGTCGATCCAACGCTCGGGAAACACATCAAGGATGGCCGGCACAAAGAGGAATATCCAACTTGCCATAAGAATGATGCTCGATACGCGAAGGGTAAGCGCAGCAAACAAAGCCGTTCCTGCGAGTAGCAAGAAGAGCAAGAAGATGTTCACGACCACCAGGCCAGTTCCGCTCGGGGTCGAGAGATTGTTTGCTCGCACACCCAAGGGCAGCATGCCGGAAATTGTCAGCCCGCTTAGACAACAGGCCAGCCAAAGAATGGAGAACCATCCCAGCGACACGAGATCCGGCTCCACTGTACGGGCAATCGAAAGCGCAGCTTCCATCGACGTTGCTCCCAACTTGCAATTTACTCAAAGCACGACAGGCAAGCTCACTGGCTCTCCGCCAAGCGCTGCAATTTTAGCGTCGGTGTTTTTGCTGTTTTTCGCAGGCCCGACTTTACGTGCTTCCAGCTATTTCCATTGAAGACGTGCCCGAAGAAGCCGCGATCGAGATCGGACGTGCCGTAAACCCAATCGAAAATCGGAGTTCCGATGCCCATATTGACTTCCATCATGATGGAGTGGTCGTGATGGGCTTTGTGATGCCTGCGCGCGGTGTTGACGATCGGACAGTTGATCAGGAACCAGTTGTCTTCCACGTGGCAGCAGAAATGAACGAACTCGTACCACATGTAACTGCCAATCACGCTCGCCATGACAAGCCAGCCAACATTAGGCGATAGCAGCAGACCGCAAATCACCGCACTAGGCAGAGCCACAAGAAGCATAATGGCCATTGTGAACGGCGGGAAGAAGGTGACACGCCAGTCCATGTGATCAGCAAATCGCATCTCGTGGTCAGTGAAGAACTGATGATGCTGCAGAGTATGCCGATTGTAGAGTTCACGAAGCGCCCCATTCTGCGCAGGCCGGTGAAGCCACACACGATGGGCCCAATATTCTCCGAACTGGTACGCCAGGAAAACAACAGGAATGACGCCCCACGCCCACCACGCGACGTCACGCAAATTCGCCGCGCAGACGTAAGTGACGGCGAAGCCGGAAACAAAAATCACCGCGACGTGAAGCCAGCCGTTGTACCAAGTTGCGATTTGATGACGATAGGTCGCGCGGAACGCGCGTTGCCTATCGGACATGGCTGATTTCTGCAGTTCCATGACCCTTCCTCCCTGTTAGCCGACAATTCAGGATCATAGTCCTATCTGCCGACATCTGAAATTTCAGTTGTCGGCACATAATCCCGGGGCCTGCCGCTTGTCAAGTCTGTTGCAGTGGCCCTCTCTACCGCTCAAGCTGAGAGGTCATTTGCGTCGTTGCGATCGGACAAATGTCAGCTATGTGTACTCATATTGATCCGTCCAAATCGAGAGAGAGCCCCGGTCTGATGCTTCGCAAACATCATGCTCACAAACGGCAAAAGCCGTTCGCACCCGACGACGATGATTCAAACATCAGTCTGGCCGACCACGCCTATCGCGCTTTGGAGGAGATGATCGTTACCCTGCGATTGCAGCCAGGAGCCGCACTCTCCGAACAAACTCTTGCCAGCCAGTTGAACATGGGCAGGACACCGATACGTGAAGCCTTGCGACGTCTGGAACGCGAGGGTTTGGTTCTCATTCTTCCACGAAGGGGAGTTCTGGTCAGCGAATTGAACGTTCACAAGCAGCTTAGTCTTTTGGAAATGAGAAGGGAGACTGAGCGTTTGCTTGCGAGACTGTCCGCCGAACGCGCCAGTCCAGAACAGAGGAAGGAGTTCGCTAACATCGGCTCGAACCTGCGGCAGCTTACCGAGGATACCGATGAAACGTTATTTAGTCGCTGGGACAACCGGCTGACCGAGCTGGAATATGAGGCTTCTCAAAATGAGTTTGCTGCGAAATCCATGGCGTTACTGCACGGCCTATCGAGGCGATTTTGGGTGAAGTACCATAGAAGACATGCAAGCTTGGTTGATACCGCCGTGCTGCACGCGAATTTGGCCGAACAAATTTGCAGAGGCAATGCGAAAACAGCCGCGGCTGCATCCGATAAGTTACTGGATTATATTGAGAAATTTACCAGAAATACTATCGTGTAGCCTCAGTTCAGTTTCCCGATGCCAGCGCGAATGGAAAGAAGGTGTTTAACTGAGAGAAGCGGACTTCTGGCTCGTCGTAGTCTTCAAAGGAACGAAAATGACACGCGGTTTGTCGACCAACGTTTCCTAACGATCACGAGATGCTGGCGCAGGGCCGTTTACGACGCGCTCTGCAATGATGTCACCTGGGGGTTGAGAAGGTTTCGAGCATTCGCGAGCGCGTCGACCTAAATCATGTTCGGTCAGATGCTGGATCGCACCGGAAATGCCGATGGCGATGTACAGTTCAGGGGCAACCACCTTGCCGGTCTGACCGACCTGCCCGTCGTTCGGTGCATAGCCCGCGTCCACCGCGGCGCGCGAAGCGCCGAAGGGAGCCGTGCGCCGCCCAAGCGAGCATCTTCCCAAATCCGAGCCAGAAGCTGGATGGACGGTCTAGAAAAATCTCGAATCGACTATCATCAACTCTGGCTGGATTCCGGAAACGGGCGTTCCATAACGCGTCATTGGATGGGATCAAGGAAAGGCAGGCGACCAAAAGTCGGCGCCACTACCGCTGTGCTAGATTTGCACTCTCGAGATCGCCCGAATTTACGACGCACAAAGCGGCCCACTATTAATTGAAGCGGCCTTTCATGGCATCGGGTAACGGACCGCCAGTGGCCCAATCAAGCAACTCTACGGTGTGAACTATCGGAATAGCCGTCCCGGCGCCGATCTGTGTCATGCACCCAAGATTGCCGCTCGCGATGATCTGCGGCTTTATCTTTTCGATATTCGCTACCTTGCGTAACCGGAGCCGGTCTGCGATCTCGGGCTGCAGAATATTGTAGGTCCCCGCAGAGCCGCAACAGATGTGGCTTTCAGGAACGTCCCTAACGACAAATCCCATCTGCTTCAGAAGTGATTTCGGCTGATCCGCGATGCGCTGACCGTGCTGCATCGAGCACGCGGAATGATACGCGACGATCTGACCCGTAGTCCTAACGGGCCCCTGAAGCTGAAGTTTATAGAGATACTCTGAGATATCCTGTGCGAGCGCGGAAATGCGCGCAGCCTTACGAGCGTATGCCTTATCCTCGCGAAGCATGAATCCATAATCTTTAACAGTCGTTCCGCAGCCTGACGCTGTGATGATGATGGCATCGAGCCCGCCCTTGTCAAGCTCCCGTGTCCAGGCATCGACGTTGCGCCGGGCTGCCCCCAGCGCCGATTCCTCGTAACCCATATGATGCACCAGAGCCCCGCAACATCCCCCACCGCGCGGGCTTGTCACCTCGATACCGTGACGATTCAGCAACCGGATCGCGGCGTCGTTGATGTCAGGATCGATGACCTGCTGGGCGCAGCCGGTCAATATTGCGACCCTGCCGCGCCTATCCTGCACGACCAATTCCCGGGGAGCGGACCTCCGTGCTTTCAGAGCCGGAGCAAGATCGACCATGGCAGCCAACTGCGCGCCTCCCGGAAGCCCGGCGATCCATGTCCTCATCGGCCTGACCGCGGCCGCCGACAACAGCGCCAGTCTCAGTCGTTTTGGATACGGCAGCACCGCTGCCAGTATGCCCCGCAGAACACGATCGACCAAAGGGCGCTTGTAGGTCTTCGCAATGTGCGCCCGCGCATGATCCACCAGATGCATATAGTGCACCCCTGACGGACAGGTCGTCATGCAGGAGAGACAGGACAGGCAGCGATCCACATGTTTGACGACCTTCTCGCTCGCCGGCTTTTCATTCTCGAACATGTCTTTGATGAGGTAGATTCGCCCGCGCGGACTGTCCAGTTCGTCTCCCATCAGCAGGTAGGTCGGACATGTGGCAGTACAAAACCCGCAATGGACGCAGGCGCGAAGAATCTTCTCCGACTCGTTCATGTGCGGCTCGGCGAGCGCTGCCAGCGAGAAGTTCGTTTGCATAGGATTCCGATCTTCGCTTTAAATACCGGAGTACATTCTTCCGAAATTGAGAATCCGGTCAGGATCAAACGCAAGCTTGATCCTTCGGGTCAGCTCCGCGAGCGAAGGCGGAAGCGGCTCAAATATTTCGACCTTGCTTCTAACCGCCGGCGATGCGCGCAGAAGTGTTGCGTGGCCACCGAGGCCTCGCATTGCATCCCGGATCACCTTGGAGCCCGCATCTTCTGACGCGTTGACAGCGAGCCAAACCAAGCCGCCGCCCCAATCATAGAAATGACGCACATCGAGTACCCGTTTGATACAAGCAACGGTGCCGGGTGCTTTCGAGGGGGCCAGCGAGAGCCGCCATATGGCACTCTCTGCAGGATCCGCCAGCCACCGCGCATCCCGCACATCAGACCAAATATTTATGCCCGCTTCTCCCTCTAGAAGGTCGGCCTCTCCATATGGCCGCCAAAGCTTGACGATCTCGCCGCAACGATACGCTACCGAAGGCGCGAACCCCTCGATACGAACGATGGTCAGGGGTTCCGGCACTACGCCCTTCGGCAGATGCGCCGCAGCGGAGACGGAAAATGGAGATCCCAGGGCCGTCGTCAATGCGGCGATTGCCGTCGCATCACTCAATCCGCGGAGCACTAGCGAGGACGCGTATTCCGGTTTTGGCAAAACCTTGAAAATAACCTCGCTGAACACACCGAGCGTACCCCACGCTCCGCAATTGAGCTTTACCATATCGAGACCGGTGACGTTCTTCATAACCCGTCCGCCCGATTTCACGACGTCGCCGCGGCCATTTACCAGCCGGATACCAATCAGACTGTCACGGCAGGCTCCAGCCATGATACGTCGCGGGCCTGAAACGTTTCCCGCTGCGATTCCGCCGATCGTCGGCTCATGGCCCCCACCGAGAAGGGGCCGATAATCCATGGGCTCGAACGGCAGCATTTGATTTTGCGTGGCAAGTGTCTCGTTGATTTCGGACAACCGTGTTCCCGGAAGAGCTCCGATCACCAATTCCGTCGGCTCATAGATCGATACTCCCTGCATACGCTGTGTTGTAACAGACGTTGTATATCCATTCGGCCGGCCGATATCCGACTTGCTACCCGCACCGCTGACAATCAACGGTATTCTTGCCGCCGCTGCCATTCTGATCGATTCGGACAGATTCTTTTCGTCGCGCGGCTTCAGATCTCCAGACATAGCCAAATCCGTCCAACGTTATGTTTGATTTCGGCAGTCAACAGGAAACACCTTGTCCGTGTTGAGCAGCCATTTTGAATCGAACGCTGCACGCAAGCGTATCTGTTGGGCAAGATCGATCTCACTGAATTGGTGACGCATCAGATCGCGCTTCTCGATACCGACACCGTGTTCGCCGGTGAGACAACCACCGACTTCAACGCAAAGCTTGAGGATGTCGTTGCCCGCGGCCTCTGCTTTGGACTGCTCCGCCGGATCGTTCGCGTTATAAAGAATAAGAGGATGCATATTTCCATCGCCGGCATGGAAGACATTAGCTACACGCAGTCCATAGCGCTTCACGATCTCGGTGATCTGCGCCAGCACGTATGACAGCTTGCCCGTCGGCACAGTTCCGTCCATGCACAAGTAGTCTGCAACCCGCCCAGTCGCACCAAACGCTGACTTCCGCCCCTTCCAGATCGCCGCAGTTTCAATCGCGGATTTGCTCTCCCGTACCGTCTGCACGCCATTGGCTCGCGCAATGGAAATGATCCGGTCAAGCGTCGCGTCCATTTCCGCTTTCGAGCCCTCCACTTCGATGATCAGAAGTGCTTCGGCGTCGAGTGGGTACCCGGCCTTGGAAAAAGCTTCACAGATCTCGATCGCAGCCTTGTCCATGTATTCGATTGCGACCGGGATGATTCCAGCCGCGATAATTTCCGCAACGGTGTTGCCAGCTCCATCGCATGAGGAAAATCCAAACAGAACGGGACGCGCGGCTTCGGCCGATCTCAGTATCCGGACCGTAGCCTCGGTCACGATCCCGAGCTGGCCTTCAGATCCGACCACAACACCCAGCAGATCAAGACCACCGCTATCGAGACTGTTTCCACCTAGATCGATGATCGTTCCGTCGATCATCACCATTCTGACGCCGAGAAGATTGTTTGTCGTAACGCCATATTTCAGGCAATGCGCACCGCCCGAGTTATTGGCGATATTGCCACCGATGGTACACGCGAGCTGAGATGACGGGTCCGGCGCGTAGAAAAAGCCTCTGTCCGCCACCGCAGCGGTGATGTTTAGGTTGGTAACGCCCGCTTCGACCCGAATGAAGCGATCGTCGTAGTTGATCTCGAGCACACGGCTCATTCTTGAAAGCCCAAGAACAATAGCGTCCTCGGTCGGAATTGCCCCTCCTGCAAGGGAGGTGCCCGCGCCGCGCGGCACGACCTTCACCCCGTTGTCATGGCAGAACCTGAGAACAGCACTTACTTCATTCGTCGATGTCGGCAACACAACGGCCAGCGGCATCTTGCGATAAGCAGCGAACGCGTCGGTTTCGTATGCCCTGCATTCGTCTCTATCCGTGATTAGGCCATCGGACGAAACCAGCCTTGCCAGATGCTCCACGATCGCATCGCGACGATCGAGAATTGCTTTGTCTGGTTCGGAGAATATGATCGCGCTCATGAATACCTCTGACATCGGCATACGTCCGATGCGCGCTCGGCGATTCGCCACGACCCATCGACCTCATGGAACGCACGGTTCATTAGGTCGACACCCACCCAATCTCTAACCAAGAGCTTCGACGCGCTGCGGGTGTCCAGACCATCGCCATGCGAGCGTTGGCCTGGAAATTTCCAGCATCATTCCATTGAGCGCGCCGGGGTGGAGCCAGATTTGCTCGGGATCTCGGCCTTCTTGCTGCTTTTCGCGCGGATCCAGTGTCAGACCGGCACCATCCGCCTTTGCTGCCCGTTGAATGTTGCCGATTTCACGACTCTCGGCGTATGCCATATAGAATGACGCTCCCTCGCGTTTATAATACCGACCGAGAGTTTTGGTCATGTCGGTTGGGGTGATGACTTCAAACCTGTCGAGACGATCGGGCGAAAAGAGAGTGAGGACGCCTGTATAGCCGAAGAGCTCCGACGTAATTGTCACGAAGTTCTCCGTGTTCAGGCCGAAGACCCGCGCAATGTCGTTCGCTGCGGCAGCCTGATCTGCTGCCAGCAATGTGACTTCGTATAGAAAGTCCACCTTTCCTATCGGCTTCACGTCCCGTGGAGGCGAGATCACAAAGTGCACAGGGCTGCCTTCGATCTCGATGCGGATGAAATCCTGGTCACCTTCGTGGATATGCTGAGCACCTGCCCGGGCGGCATTTTTCACGAGAGCGGAAACATTGAATGATGTCGCACCAGCGCCAAAGACATGAGACCGGCCGCGCCGGGTCAACTCATGCTCCACAATCCCTGCGCCGTCCGGTTCCAAAAGCTCGACTTCGCCGGTTCCTACGCGCAGCGTCGTCTTTCTGGCCCGAAGCGCCTTGATGGAGTCGGACGATACCTCCTCCGCGCCCAATCTACGGCGCCAAGCTTCCGCGACGCCCCTGGCATCCTGTGTAGCGATCTGCACGCGATCGATCGTCATCAACATCCGGATAGGGCCCCCTTATTGGCATTCCGATGCCGATTCACAACTGCACTCAGTCGTGATCACATCTGGCGCTTCCATAGTGAGCCGACCCGGTGAGCGGCTACTGCGGCAACGATCGCTGCGAGAATGTCTTCGGCTTCAAACCTTCGCGCCGAACATGTTCTTCCACGATTCTGTGCCTGGTTTCGCTTCCCACTTTTTCGTATCGGACATAACAGCCAGCCCCTCCTGTACAGCCGGACGAACCTTGATAGCGTCGAACCAGCGCTTAAGATTGGGATAGGACTCCAGCTCCTGGCCCTGCCAACGATAGGGACGAATCCAGGGAAAAGTCGCAATATCCGCGATCGAGTAGTCGCCGGCGAGATATTCACGGTCGGCCAAGCGGCGATCGATCACGCCGTACAGTCTGGCGGCCTCTTTCGTGTAACGTTCAACGGCATAAGGGACTTGTTCCGGCGCGTAGCGCCGAAAGTGATGAGCCTGTCCGAGCATTGGACCAATACCACCCATCTGAAACATCAGCCATTGAATGACTTCCATTCGTGAACGAGGGGCGGACGGAAGCAGCTTGCCGGTCTTTTCAGCAAGGTACAGAAGAATCGCTCCCGACTCGAAAACCGGCAGCGGTTTCCCGTCGGGCCCGTCATGATCGACGATCGCGGGGATCTTGTTGTTCGGGCTGATCTTGAGGAACTCTGCTT
>JAGVII010000869.1 GCA_020056155.1 Afipia sp. | reverse complement strand
GCGGTGATCGACATGCTGTTCGTGTTCGCGGCGGCGCTACGTCTTGTGCGGCAACTGGCGCGGCTCTACGGCGGGCGGCCCGGCACGCTCGGCATGATCCGGCTGATGCGTCACGTGATCGCGCATCTGGCGCTGACCGGCGGCATGGCCGCCAGCGACAGCTTGATTCAACAAATGCTCGGCCACGGCATCACCGCCAAGCTATCCGCCAAGCTCGGCGAGGGCCTGCTCAACGGCCTGCTCACCGCACGGCTGGGCCTTGCCGCCATCGACGTGACCCGGCCGCTGCCGTTCGAGGCGCTGCCGCGTCCGGCGCTGTCGGACCTCGCCAAGGATCTGCTGCGCCGTGCCGGCGCCGACGATCAGAAGTCCTGATGATTGGGACGTGATCGAGATATGGCTACAGATCGTCATTGCGAGGAGCACTTGCGACGAAGCAATCCAGTTCTTGCTTGATGACGTTTCAGTCTGGATTGCTTCGCTTCGCTCGCAATGACGCCCAATGAAACATCATCCAGAATTCACTCAGTTCTCAGTTCAGCAACCGCCATTTATAGAACGGCGAGTCCGGTGGCGGCGACAGTTCAGGCGTCCATCCGGTGATGGTCTTGAACGCGAACGGCTCGATCACGACACCGCGCCACGTGCGATCCGCCTGTCCGACGAGCCGCAGCACGGCGGGTGTTTTGGTCTCGATGATATTGCCGTCATTGGGCGCGCTATCGACGTAAAGCCCGATACCGGACTTCATCGCTGCGCTTGACGTATCCCTGAAGCCCAAGAAGCGGCTGCGCTCATTCACCTGCACCACCGGAATGCTGTCTTTCAGATGCCAGCGCAGTTCCGCGTAGATCCGGTAATCCAGCGTCGCAATCCATGTCGCGCCAACCTGATCTGCAATGGCCCTGGCGCGCTTCGCGATCTCGCCGTAACCGGCTTCCTTGGCGATGGGGTCCTTGGTCGCCGCGAATGCAAGATTGCTGACAGCGTAATAGTAGAAAATCGCGACGTTCAGCACGATGCCGAGCGCAATCGCGGCCTTCGCCCAGGGCTCGGCGGTGCGATAGATCCAGCCTGAGCGCTGCTCCTTGTTGATTTCGGCAAGATTGATCGCGGCGGCGGCAAAGGCGAACGGCCAGATCAGCATCGGCCAGGTGTCGCCGATCCGCAGCGACAGCGACTTCCACAGGAAGTAGGCGAACGGTACCAGTGCGCAGGTCGATATCAGAATGAAGGCAGGTTCTCGCCGCCGGTAACCACGCGCCGCCAGCATGATCGATCCGGCCAGCACCACCGGAAACAGGATCGGACCGACCAGCGCAAACTGAAGCCCGAGAAAATCGCCGACGGTCCGCGCCGAGATTCCGTGATCGGCACCGGCACGGATGAACTGGAATTTGAACGACGCCCAGTCGTGCTGCCAGTTCCAGACCAGCACCGGGGAGAACACCAGCAGCGCGACGACCACCGCCATCCACGGATAAGGACTTCGCAGCCAGCGCGTGCGCCACGGCGGCACCATGAGAAACGCCACGATGGCCGGCGCGAAGAACACGGCAGTGTACTTCGACAGCAATGCCAGCCCGCCGAACAATCCGGCGGCCAGCCACCAGCGGCCGTCGTTGCTTTCAGTGAGCCGCACCAGCGACCAGACCATCGCCAGCGAAAACGGGATCAGCGCCACGTCGGGCAGAATGCGTGACGCGAACAGGCCGTATTCGGGCGCCGCGAGCGGCATCAGCACCGCGAGAAGAACAAACCAGCGGTCACGCGTCAGCCGCCACACGATGTCCGCCAGAAGCACCAGCGCGATCCACATCGCAGCCAGTGCGCCAAACCGCGCGCCGAAATTGGTGTCGCCGAAGATGGCGGTGCCGAACCGCACGACCCACGCGATCATCGGCGGATGATCCAGATACGACAGCACGTTTTCTTTCGAGAGGGTCCAGTAATAGGCCTCGTCGGTGCGCAGATCGGCGGTCGCGGCGTAGATCACCTGCAATGTCACAAGGACGGCAATCGCAGCGGCCGCGACAAGCATCGCGCGCGGCGTCAAGCGTCCCGTTTCTCGCGTCCCGGCCGTGGCGATCTGCTTCATGCGGTCAGCTTTTCCGCGACTGCGCCGGTGAAGTCAAACCGCCTACCGGCAAAAGACGCGCGGCTGCACGGCCGCCGCCCATGGCGCAGAGCCGAAGTCTCCGTTAGGATTCTCGCGCCCCGGAATAATCCGGACGCGCAGTTGCATTCACCGGCTTCGGACGATTTTTCAGCATGGCAGAGACCGCCGCATCACCCATTCGCCGTCTCGTCCGAGGGATCGGAATTCGTCAGGTGCGGCTCGTCACCGGCTTGATCCTGTTTGCCTACCTCATCAGCCACTTCGCGAACCATGCGCTGGGCAACATCTCGCTCAGTGCGATGGACGAGGCGGTCTACTATCACGCGATGGTCTGGCAAAGCTGGCCGGTGCTGATCGTGTTCTATGGCGCGGTGCTGATCCATCTGGGCCTCGGCATCTGGGCGCTCTACGCGCGCCGGCAGTTTCGCTGGACCGGCATTGAGATGACGCAGCTCGTGTTCGGTCTCAGCATTCCGGTTTTCATCATCAGCCATGTGGTGGGCGTCCGTCTTGCCGCGCCGCTGTTCGGCCACGAGAAGGATTATCCGCAGGTCTTTTTCGCCTACTGGGTGTTCCGGCCGTACATGCAGTGGTCGATGTACGCCGTGCTGGTGGTGTCATGGGTCCACGGCTGCATCGGAATCTACTTCTGGGTCCGGACCAAGCCGTATTTCAGGAAAATCGCATCGCTGCTGCTGGCCCTCGCCGTGATCCTGCCGACGATCTCCCTGCTCGGCCTGTACCAAGGCGGACGGACGGTCGAGCGCGCGAGCGCTTCTCCGGAATGGCGGGCGGACAATCTGTCGCGCGACAAGGTCGGGACGAGCGCCGATCAGGCCGCCCTCGAGCGGATCACCTCCGCCATGCTGTACGGATACTTCGCCCTGATCGGGCTGACCCTGGCGGCGCGCGGCATCCGCGCGCTGGTCGAACGCCGCCGCGGCCTTGTGAGGCTGTCCTACGGCAACGGCAAGACGGTTCGCGTCCCCATCGGCCTGAGCGTGCTGGAGGCCAGCACCCGCTTCAACATTCCTCATTCGAGTGTGTGCGGCGGCCGCGCGCGCTGCTCCACCTGCCGCATCCGCGTCATCGGCGATTGCAGCACCCTGCCCGAGCCGTCGAACCGCGAAAGCTTCGTGCTGGATCGCGTCGGCGCGGGCAGCGATCCCGCCATCCGCCTCGCCTGCCAGTTGCGCCCCCGGACGGACGTCGCCTTCTTCCAGATCTTTCCCGAAAGCACGACCGCCTCGTCCGCGTCGATCAAGCCCGCTCAGCCCGGACGTGAACGTTACATCGTCAGCATGTTCGTGGACATGCGCGGGTCCACCAAGCTTGCCGAGCAGTTGCTGCCGTTCGACACCGTCTTCATCATCAATCGCTTCCTGACAGCCGTCTCGCAGGCTGTGATCGAATGCGGCGGGCATCCGAACCAGTTCGTCGGCGATGGCCAGCTGGCGTTGTTCGGCCTTTCGACCAATCCGCAAACCGCCTGCCGGCAGGCGATCGAAGCCGCATCCCGCATTGCGATCCATGTCGATGCGCTGAACGAATTTCTCGGCAAGGACGTGCCGGAACCGCTGCGCTTCGGCATCGGCATTCACGGCGGCGAAGTAATCATCGGCGATATCGGCT